>JAICUE010000107.1 GCA_025936015.1 Gemmatimonadaceae bacterium | reverse complement strand
TCCCGCGCCTGACCAGCCTCGTCGTCTACGACAACAGCGTGGAACGCGACCCGTACCGCGGCGAGGAACCCGTCATGCGCCCGCTACTCGAGACGGCGAACGGACGGATCGTATCAGTCGCGGCGCGCAAGGAGATTCCCGCCTGGGCTCAACCGATCGTCGCCGCCGCGATCCTCAGCGACCGGGCGCATCGCGGCCGATGACCTCAGGCTGTCCGCCCCCCATCGCCGGTAGACCTGGGCGGGCACCGCGCTCAAGCGTGAACAGTGTCCCTATCGCGATGGCGGCGCCTGGTCGCATGCTAGTCCGGGCGTCGTGTGAGAGTTACAGAAGGGACGCCTGCGCTGACCGCGCTGCAACCTGATTCGGGAGCTGCCCGCCATGCCCACCGCCCGCGACTTCGACGTCATCCTCTTCGGGGCGACCGGCTTCACCGGACGCCAGACGGTGGAGTACTTCGCGCGCCACGCCCCGCCCGGGCTCCGCTGGGCGATCGCCGCCCGCAACCGCGCGAAGCTCGAGCTGGTGCGCGCCGGGGCCGGCATCGCGCCTAACGCTGTCGAGCTGCTCGCCGTCGACAGCCGCGACCAGGCGAGCATCGACGCGATGGTCGGTCGCACCCGCGTCCTCCTCAGCACCGCGGGGCCCTTCGCGCTCCATGGAACGCCGATCGTCGATGCCTGCACGCGGCTCGGCACTCACTACGCCGACATCACCGGCGAGACGCCGTGGATCCGTCACATGATCGACCGCTATCACGCCCGGGCGTCATCCGAGGGCACGCGCATCGTGATGTGCTGCGGCTTCGACTCGGTGCCGGCCGACATCGGGACATTCATGCTCGTTCGCGCGCTGCGCGGTGCCGGCACCGGATGCGCCGAGGTCCGCGGCTACTACCGCATGGCCGGTGGCTTCAATGGCGGGACGATCGCGTCGATGGCGAACATCTATGCGTCGGCCGGCGGAAAAGCGTTAGGCGACCCGTTCCTGCTCGATCCGCCGATCGAGCATTCCGCGGCGCAGACGGCGAAGAGCCGCGACGTCGACACTCCGTTCTTCGACGCGAAGGCCGGAACCTGGGTGGGGCCGTTCCTCATGGCGGCGGTCAACACGCGAGTGGTCCGCCGCAGCGCGGCGCTCGCGGCCGAGCGTGGCGAGCCGTACGGGCGCGACTTCACCTACCAGGAGTACGCGCGTTACGGGCATCCGCTTGCCGCGGCGAAGGCAATCGTCAGCACGGCGGTGCTCGGCCTCGTCGACGCCGGGATGCGCACATCGTTAGGCAGGGAGCTGTTCACATCGATGCTGAAGCCCGGCGCCGGACCGTCGACGCAGACGATGGACAAGGGATTCTTCCGTATCGATCTCGCCGCGAAGGGTGAGGACGGTCGCGAGATCCGCGGCAGCATCAGGCACCAGGGTGATCCGGGCAATCGGGCGACGGTGCGCTTCCTCTGCGAGTCCGCGCTCGCGCTCGCGGTCGATCAGGATTCGCTCCATCCGGGCGGCGGCGTGCTCACTCCGGCGATCGCGTTAGGCGACGTGCTCGTCCGGCGGCTGCGCGCGGCCGGGGTCGAGATCAGCGTCGAGAGCGCGGCCGGCGCGAGTGGCGCGCGCGAGGCGTCGAGCGCGTCCAGCGCGCCGGGAACACCCTGATCCAAACGTTGACCGGACTGATCTACCCCAGCGGGCGCGCACCATCTATTCTCCACCCATGCCCAAATGCACCCCGCGGTCGCCCGCGACGCGTGGTCTGTCCATCGGCGTCAGACCGTCTCACGCCCGGTCGTCCGCGCGCTCGATAGCGCTCGCTCTTTTGGTCTTTGTACTCCCCCTCTCCGGCTGCTCAAAACCCGCCGCGCAGCAGGCGCCGCCGCCGCCGGAGGTAGAGGTCATAACGGTCACCACCGCGCCGATCGTCAACCTGATCGAGCTGCCCGGCAGGCTGCAGGCAGTGCGCACTTCGGAAGTCCGCGCGCGCGTGGACGGCATCGTCGAGCGACGGCTCTACACCGAAGGCACGGACGTGAAGGAGGGGCAGCCGCTCTTCCAGATCGATCCGCGCCAGCTGCGCGCGCAGTTGAATGCGGCCGAGGCGTCGCTCGCGCGCGCGCAGGCGACCGAGTCGAACGCCGAGCAGGATGTGAATCGCTACAAGGGGCTCGTCGCGCAGAAGGCGTTGAGCCAGCAGGAGTACGACGCCGCGGTCGCGCGGCTGCGCACCGCGCAGGCCGACGTCGCGCAGACGCAGGCGCAGATCTCCGCGGCACGCCTGAGCCTGAGCTACACGACGGTGACCGCGCCGATCGCCGGTCGCGCGGGGCGCGCCGAGGTGACCGAGGGCGCGCTGGTGAGCGCGGCTGGCGCGACGCTGATGACGACGATCGAGCAGATCGATCCGATCTACGCGAACTTCTCGCAGTCGAGCTCCGACGTGCTCAAGCTTCGCGAGAAGATCAACGCCGGATCGGTTCGCGTCCCGACATTGCGCAACGTCCCGGTGAGTCTCGTGCTCGAGGACGGAACGTCCTATCCGCATCAGGGACATCTCGACTTCTTCGATCTCAGCATCGACGAGGCGACCGGCACCGCGGCGCTGCGCGCCGAGTTTCCGAATCCGGAACGGAGCCTGCTTCCCGGCCAGTTCGTCCGTGCGCGGATCGCCGCGGGCACCGAGCCTAACGGCCTGCTGATCCCGCAGCGCGCGGTCACCGTCACGCCGCAGGGCGCGAACGTAATGGTCGTCGGCGCGAAGGACATCGTCGAGGCGCGGCCGGTGAAGGTCGGACCGCTCGAGGGCGGCTCGTGGGTGATCCTCGATGGGCTCAAGGCGGGCGAACGGGTGATCGTCGACGGATTGCAGAAGGCGCAGCCGGGACAGCCGGTGCGGCCAGTCGCGGCGCCGGCGAACGGCGCTGCCGCGAACCCGGCCGCGAACGCCGGCGCAGACTCGGCGAAACCGTAAGGCAACAGCGATGAGCCCCCGCTTCTTCATCGATCGCCCGGTCTTCTCGTGGGTGATCGCGCTGGCGATCCTGTTCGCCGGCTTTCTCGCGTTGCGCAGCCTCCCGATCGAGCAGTATCCGACGATCGCTCCGCCCTCGCTGACGATCAGCGCGACGTATCCCGGCGCCGACGCGTCGGTGCTGTCGACGAACGTGACGCAGGTGATCGAGCAGGAGCTCAACGGCGTCGAAGGCTTTCTCTACATGTCGTCGGCGAGCCAGTCGAATGGCACCGCGTCTATCTCCGTCACCTTCCGCTCGGGGACGGACATCAACGTCGCGCTGATGGACGTGCAGAATCGCTTGCGCCGCGTCGAGGCGCGTCTCCCCGAGGAGGTGCGCCGCCAGGGCGTGCAGGTGGTGAAGGCGAACACCGGCTTCCTGATGATCGTCGCGCTCACCTCGAAGAGCGGCGCGATGCAGACACTCGAGCTGGGAAACTTCGCCGTGACCCGCGTGGTCGACGAGCTGCGACGCGTGCCCGGCGTCGGCGACGTCCGATCGTTCTCCTCCGAGTACGCGATGCGGATCTGGCTCGACCCGGCGAAGCTCGCGACGTTCAACCTGACGCCGACCGACGCACTGACCGCGATCCAGGAGCAGAACAGCCAATCGGCCGGCGGAGCGTTAGGCGACCGTCCGCTGGCCGGCGGTACCGAGCTCAATGCGGCGATCCTCACCCAGAGCCGGTTCACTACACCGGAACAGTTCGCGAACATCATCCTCCGCGCGAATCCCGACGGGTCGGTAATCCGCCTCGGCGACGTCGGCCGAGTGGAGCTCGGCGCGGCGAGCTACGGCTTCGATCTGGAGATGAACGGACAGCCGGCGGCCGGCATGGCGATCCAGCTCGTCCCGGGCGCGAACGCGCTCGCGGTCGGCGCCGCGGTGAAGAAGCGGATGGCCGAGCTCTCGCAGAGCTTCCCGGAAGACATCGCGTGGAGCGTGCCTTACGATTCGACGCCGTTCGTCAGCGCGTCGGTCAGCGGCGTCGTCGAGACGCTGATCGAGGCGATGATCCTCGTCTTCCTCGTGATGTTCCTCTTCCTCCAGAACTGGCGGGCGACGGTCATCCCGACGATTGTCGTGCCGATCGCGCTCGCCGGCGCCTGTCTCGGGCTCTGGCTGCTCGGCTTCTCGATCAACGTGCTGACGCTGTTCGGGATGGTGATGGCGATCGGCATTCTCGTCGACGACGCGATCGTCGTCATCGAGAACGTCGAGCGCATCATGACCGAGGAAGGACTCTCGCCCTATGACGCGACGGTCAAGGCGATGACGCAGATCACCTCGGCGATCATCGGCATCACCCTGGTGCTCGTCGCGGTGTTCGTGCCGATGGCGTTCTTCCCGGGAACGACCGGCGGAATCTACCGGCAGTTCTCGGTCACCCTCGCGATCTCGATCGCGTTCTCGGCGCTGATGGCGCTGACGCTGACGCCGGCGCTCTGCGCGACGCTGCTCAAGCCGGTGAGCCTCGACCACTCGTCGGACAACGCGATCACTCGCTGGGCCGCCCGCTTCTTCGGCGGATTCAACCGCTGGTTCGCGCGAACGACGGGACGTTACCAGGAGCTCGTCGGGCGGATTCTCCTTCGCCCGCTGCGCTTCCTCGCGATCTTCGCCGTGCTGGTTGTCATAACGCTGCTGTTCTTCCAGCGGTTGCCGGGGAGCTTCCTCCCCGTCGAGGACCAGGGCGTGATGATCACCGCGGTACAGGCGCCGCCGGGCGCGACGACCGAACGCACCAATGTCGCCGTCGAGCAGGTGAAGGCGTTCTACAAGGCGCAGCCGCAGGTCGAGCGGGTGATCTTCATCCGCGGCTTCAGCTTCTTCGGCCAGGGCCAGTCGAACGCGATGGCGTTCATCAGCCTCAAGCCGTGGGACGAGCGGCCCGGCGCGAAGAACAGCGCGATGACGCTGATCAACAAGGCGCTTGGCGCGCTGATGCAGATCAAGGAAGCGATGGTGTTCACGCTCAATCCGCCGGCGATCCAGGGACTGGGCGTGGCCAGCGGCTTCAGCTTCGTGCTCGAGGATCGGAGCGGTCATACCGCCGACCAGCTGATGACGGCGCGCAACCAGATGCTCGGCGCGGCGATGGCGAGTCCGCTGCTGGTCGGCGTGCGCCCGGAGTCGCAGGCCGACGCGCCGCAGCTCCGCGTCCAGATCGACCGGATCAAGGCGCGAGCGTTAGGCCTGTCGATCGGGAGCATCAACTCGACGCTGGCGATCGCCTTCGGGAGCGCCTACGCCAACGACTTCAGCCGCAACGGCCGCATCCTCCGGGTGCTCGTCGCAGCCGACGCACCCTTCCGGATGACGCCGCAGGACGTGCTCGACCTCAAGGTGCGCAGCGACAAGGGGACGATGGTACCCTTCGGCGCGTTCACGACGGTGAGCTGGACGTCGGGGCCGCCACAGGTCCAGCGCTACAACGGCTACCCGTCGACGACGATCTCGGGGATGGCCGCGCCGGGCAAGTCGACGGGCGAGGCGATGGCCGAGATGGAGCGGCTGGCGAAGAACCTCCCCGACGGCTTCGGCTACGACTGGACGGGTCTCTCCTTCGAGGAGAAGCAGTCGGCGGGGCAGATCGTGATCCTGATGGGCGTGTCGCTCGTCGTCGTCTTCCTCCTGCTCGCCGCGCTGTACGAGAGCTGGTCGGTGCCGCTCTCGGTGCTGCTGGTTGTACCGTTAGGCGTGCTCGGCTCAGTCCTCCTGACGCTGGTGCGCGGATTGTCGGCGGACGTGTACTTCAACGTCGGGCTCATCACGATCATCGGCCTGGCCGCCAAGAACGCGATCCTGATCGTCGAGTTCGCGATCGAGGAGGAAGCGCACGGCAAGAGCACCTTCGACGCGACGATGTCGGCGGTGAAGCTGCGGCTGCGGCCCATCCTGATGACGTCGCTCGCGTTCATCCTCGGCATGGTGCCGCTGCTCGTCGCGCACGGCGCCGGCGCCGCGAGCCGCATCGCGGTCGGTACAGGGGTCGCCGGCGGCGTGTTCACGGCGACGGTGTTCGGGATCTTCTTCATCCCGCTGTTCTATCTCGCGGTGCGGCGGTGGGTGAGCCGGAAGCGGCCGCCATCTCCGGAAGAGATCTCCCATCACGAGGGCCATAGCCATGCGTAAGGCAGCCCTCGCGTTAGGCCTGATCGGCGTCGCCGGCTGCAGCCTGGCGCCGCACCATGTCCGGCCGCCAATGCCGACGCCGCCGGTGTATCTCGTGCCGGCGGACAGCGCCGATTCATCCGGCGTCACGCGCGGCGACTCGAGCGGCGTGCGCGCGGCCGACATCGGCTGGCGCGAATTCTTCCGCGACCCGCGGCTCGATGCGTTGATCGCCGCCGCGCTCGTGCACAACCGCGACCTCGCGGTCTCGGTCGCGCAGATCGAGGAGGCACGCGGGCTCTATCGCATCCAGAACGCCGACCGGCTGCCCTCGCTGGCGGGGACCGCCGGCGCGGCCCGGACGCACACGGGTGCGGCCGGGACCGGCGTGCCTAACGCGACGTCGGCGACCTTCGACCGGTACTCCGTCGGGGTCGCCGTCCCCGCGTTCGAGCTCGATTTCTGGGGACGCGTCCGCAACCTCAGCGAAGCGGCGCGCTCACAGTATCTCGCCACGGTGCAGGCGCAGCGCGCGTTCCGCCTCTCGCTGATCCAGGACGTCGCGTCGGCGTACCTCGGCGCAGTCGAGGCGGACGAGGAGATCCGCGTCGCCGAGTCCGCGGTCGCGAGCCGGCGCGAGGGTGTGCGCATCGCGAAGGTGCGGCTCGACGCCGGCATCACCTCCGGCCTCGACTACTACCAATCGCAGACGCTGCTGACCCAGGCCGAGGCGGCGGTGGCGAGCCTGCGGCTCTTCCGCGCGCAGCAGAACAACCTGCTGTTCGTGCTCGTCGGCGGACCGATCCCCGACTCGCTGCCTAACGCACTGCCGCTCGCCGACCAGGTGAACCCGGTGGTGATCGCAGCCGGACTTCCATCGGAGCTGCTGCTCGCGCGGCCCGACATCATCGCCGCCGAGGAGCGCCTGCGCGCGGCGGAAGCGGACGTCGGCGCGGCGCGGGCGGCGTACTTCCCCTCGATCTCGCTGACCGGCAACCTCGGCTACGCGTCGACGGACCTGAACAATCTCGTCGGGAAGGACGGCCTGACCTGGAGCTTCGGGCCGTCGATCTCGCTGCCGATCTTCAACCACGGCCGCCTCGCGGGTAACTCGACGGTCGCGAAAGCCCGCCAGCAGATCGCGATCGCCGATTACGAGCGGACGATCCAGGTCGCGTTCCAGGAGGTCTCGAACGCGCTCGCCGGCCGTCGCTTCCTGGCCGAACAGGTCGCGGCGGAGGAGCGAGGCGCCGTCGCGCAGCGGGAGCTCGCCTCGCTGGCGAACATCAGGTACCGCGAAGGAGTGGTCGGGTACCTCGAGGTGCTCGACGCCGAACGCAACCTGTTCGCGGCGGAGCAGGCACTGCTCCAGCTGCGCCGGGTCGAGGCGGACAACCTGGTCGCGCTCTACACCGCGTTAGGCGGTGGTGCGCTCGAGGCGCACGAGGGTACGGCGCCGGCGATCGAGCGCCACTAGCGGGGGAGACGGGAGCGGCGCGTCAACAGCGGGGATTATTTACAGGAGGCACGGAGCACGCGGAGGGTTCTTCATTAAAGGCGGTCAAAAGGCTGCTCTCCGGGAGAGCTCTTTCGGCCGCTCTGAGAGAAGCCTTGCCGTACCGCTCTTTATCAAACCCCTCCGTGTTCTCCGTGGCTCCTGTAAAACAATCCGCCGTTGCCAGGATCGCGGAGCGCGTCAACAACGGAGATTATCAACAGGAGCCACGGAGCACGCGGAGGGTTTTACAAAGAGCGCGATTGGAAGGCTGCTCTTCTGGAGGGCTCTGTTGGGCGCTCTGAGAGAAGCCTTGCCGTACCGCTCTTTATCAAACCCCTCCGTGTTCTCCGTGGCTCCTGTAAAACAATCCGC
>JAICUE010000079.1 GCA_025936015.1 Gemmatimonadaceae bacterium | reverse complement strand
GGGACCGTGCCGCCTAACGCGAGGGCCTGCTTGTAGCGGGTGACGGCGGCGGCGTGGTCGCGGAGGGAATCGCGCCAGACCTGCAGTGCGCCGAGCTGGGCGAGGCCGTACTCGATGTAGTAGAAGGGGCTGGTGAAGATGTGCGATTGGCGGAGCCAGCGAGCGACACGTTCCGGCTCGAGGCCCGACCAGTCGACGCTCGGCTCGAAGCGCTGGCGGATCTCGAGCCAGGCGGCATCGCGGGCATCGCGATCGCCGCCGTCGCCACTGGTGTAGATCCAGTGCTGGAACGCGTCGACGCAGGCGATGTGGGGGAGCGCGTAGAGGACGTCCTCGAGATGCTCGATCTGCGCGTTGGCGGCGTCGATCGCCGAGTAGTAACCCTCGGGGCGGGCGAGATAGGGGCCGGCGAGGAGCTCCATCGACATCGACGCCAGCTCGGCGGCTTCGTGTCCGCTGCTCCGTTGCCAGACGTATGGATGCGCATGCGCGAGGAACGCGTGAAACGCGTGCCCCGATTCGTGGACGAGGGTGCTGACATCGTCATGGACGCCGACCGCATTCATGTAGATGAAGGGGCGGCCCCGCCACTGTAGCGTCGTGCAGTATCCGCCCGGTGCCTTGCCGGCGCGGCTCTCGAGGTCGAGGAGTCGTTCCGTCTCGAGGGTGACGAACTGGCGTCCGAGCTCGGGATCGACGCGATTGAAGATGCGCTCTGCCGGGGCGAGGAAGCCCGGCGTGTCGTCGAACGGGCGCAGGCGCGCATCGGTATCCGGATTCACCGCGAGGTCCCACGGGCGGAGCGTGTGCACGCCTAACCGTTCGCGGCGATACTCGTGCTGCCGTGCGGCGACGGGGACGACGGCCTTCTCGACCGCGTCGTGGAAGCGGCGGCAGTCCTCCGGCGAATAATCGAACCGGTACTTCGCGGCGAAGGCGAAGCGCATGTAGTCGGGAAATCCCGCGGCGCGCGCGACTTCCTGGCGCAGCTCGTACTGCTTGTCGAAGATGTCCTCGAGCTCGTCGCGCTTGTCGAGATACGCCTGCGCGCCGAGGCGGAAGGCGCGCTCGCGCTCATCGCGGTCGCGCGACTGCATGAACGGCTGCAGCTGCGGGATCGTCTTGCGCTCGCCGTCCCACTCGACCGAGAGGCCGCCGACGACCTTGTCGTAGTTCGCCTCGAGCTCCTCGAGGCGGGCGAAGCGCGGCACGTTCTCCTCGCGGAAGATCGCGTCGTCGGTGCGGAACTTCTTGAGCGTCGTCTCGAGGCCGGGCTCCGTGTAGCCTAACGCGAGGAGCCTGCGGGCGAGGCGAACCTCCTGCTCGTCGACCTTCGGGTAAATCTCCATCGCGAAGCGAAGATGGGCGGCTTCGGCTGCTTCATCGGCGGTGTTCGCGGTGTAGGCGATCATCGCCAGCGAGCCCGCTTCGCCGAGCATCGCGTCGAGCTCGGACCAGACCGCGAGCCATTCGCGCTCGCGGCCCCGTTCGATCGGTGCGGTCGCGAGGGCCTCGTAGTAGGGCGCGACGTCGTCCCAGGTCGCGTCGATGAATGCAGCGGGGGATTCGGGGAGACGGGGAAGCCCGCTCGCCGAACCTGTCCCGGCTTCGTTCGTGATTGGAGAGCTCATAGGAAATCCGATGGGCGCTGCCTAGCGGACGAGGTCTTCGACCTCGGCGGCCTTGCAGCGGGACTCGTGCTTCGGGTAGGCACTGCCGCAGTGGATGCAGTGATCCCCGAAGCCACCGCGTCGCCAGACGAGGTAATACACGGCGCGCTGCAGCTTGGCGACTCGGTCCTCGAGCTGCTTCAGGCGCGCGTCGGGGTCGGAGCTGGACGGCATTGGAGCAAGTTAGGCAGCCCGCTCCGCACCGCAACGCCTACTGCCTGGGCTTGCCGTGCGTCTCGCGCTGATCGGAACTTGTGACCGGTGCACCAGCGCTTCCGCCGTAGCCGCTGCGGTGCTCGTTGCTGCGGTCGGACTCATCGAGGGGCTCGGAGCCCTTTTTCCGGTCCGCGCCAGCGCGGTCGCTCGAGACGCTGGTCTTTTCGCCCTCGTTGCGGCCTTCGTTCGCCCCATGGATCCCCTCGGACGCCTCGCTTCCGGCGCCCGTCGGGCGCCCCTTTCCCTGCTGCTGGTCGGCCATCGATCACTCTCCGTGTCGGATCGCGCTGGATGCGCGTCCTTACAAGGAAGGCAACGCACATGCCAGCCACGGCCCACCGGCGCGTGGCCGCTTGGCGTCCCCGTCGCTACCTCCCCTCCAGACCCCTCGAGCTATCGTCGTGTCAGCGGAGAGCGTCTCGTCCAACGACCGCGGAACCCTGCCACGGGAGCTGATCGATTTTCTGATCGAGCTCTCGATTGCGCTGCAGAAGTTCGCGATCTATCCGGCGGGGCATCCGATGCTGGCAACCACAGTCGAGCGGCTCGAGCGCCGGCTGCGTCCGCTGCTCGAGCAGCGTGACGCGCTCACGCTCGGCGTGGCGCGGAGCCAGCTCGTGATCGAGGGGGTCGCGACCGACGAGTCGCACGCGGTCCTGCGCGAGCTCGCCGAACGACTGCACCATCATCACCTGGGGGCGGTCAAGATCTCGCGCGCCGTGGGAAGCGAGGAACTGCGCGACGTCCTGGCGACGATCGGGATCGATCATGGCAAGGAGGCCGTGCCGCTCGGGTTGCAGCCGATGGATGACCTGCCGCGGTGGCCTAACGTGCGGCTCTACCCCCTCGCCTACGAGCATCTCGAGCTGCTCGCCGAGGACGAGGTTCCGCCTGAGATGGCGGTCGCTGGCGCGAAAGCGCGTGCTGGTGGCGCGAGAGCGGCGCAATTGTGGGTGGGTCTTGCGCGTGCGGCGCTCGCGGGGCGCGACGAGCCGCGGCAGCCGGCCGCCGGGCAGCAGCCTGCCCCGAAGACGAGCGAGCGCGCGGCGAGCGCGGAGGCGACCGACACGGCCGCAGCTGATCCGGCCGCGGTTGCGCACGCGATCGATGAGCACCATCGCGAGGCGGCCTACGACCAGGTGATCGTCGGCTACCTGCTGCAGATCGCCGATGAGCTGCGGACCACCGAGGGTCGGGATGCCGTCGCGCTGCGGAGCCGGGTGTCGAAGCTCCTTGGCACGGTGAAGCCGGAGACGCTGCGAAACCTGCTGGCGATGGGTGACGATGTCGCCCAACGGCAGAAGTTCGTGCTCGACGCGGCGCAGGGGATGGCGGTGGACGCGGTGATCGAGCTCCTGCGAGCGGCTGCCGACGTCTCGCGTCAGACGATCTCGCACTCGATGCTGCGCCTGCTCTCGAAGCTCGCGGTGCACGCCGAGCACGATGCGCCGGAGCGGCGGATGGATGCCGATGCCGCGCTGCGCGACAACGTTCGCATGCTCGTCGGGCAGTGGACGCTCGACGATCCGAATCCCGAGGCGTACCGCACGGTGCTCGAGGGGATGGCGAAGGCACGACCGCGGCTCGACCGGTCGGCGGTCGCCGCATTCCCCGTCGAGGATGAGCGGATGTTGCAGATGGCGCTCGAGATCGGAGTCGCGGGCGATTCGACGTGGCGGGCGGTCGAGGCGATGGTGTCGCGACGGAGGCTGCAGCAGCTGCTGTCGATGCTCGAGCGCGCACCGCGGCCGCGGGTCGTCGCGCAGATCTGGGAACGGCTGGCGACGCCGGCGCGGATACGCGAGCTGATTGAAGCGCCACAACCCGATTGGCCCGCACTCGAGCGGCTGGTCGTGCGCGCCGGGTTCGGCGCGGCGAACGCGCTCGTCGACGCGCTCGAGGAAGCGAGCGAGCCGCGGCGGCAGGGCCACATCATCAACCTGCTGACGCGGCTCGGCCCCGAGGTCGGCGCAGTGGTCGCGCGGCGGATGCCGCAATCGACGCCGGTGGTTCAGACGCAGCTGCTGGCATTGCTCGGGAGGCTCGACGCCCTGCCGGCCGATTTCGACGCGCTGCAATGGACGCGCGACCGGACACCGGCGGTGCGGCGCGAGGCGATCAAGATCCTCTGCCGGCATGCCGCGACGCGCGAGCAGGGCATCACCATCGGGCTGCTCGACGTCGATGAGCGCACCGTGCTCACCGCATTGAACGAGGCAGCGAGCGATTGCCCGCGGGCGGCGGTGCCGATCCTGATGAGCCGCGTGGATCGCGACGACATCCCGGCCTCGCTGCGGGCGCTGGCGATACGCGCCGTGGCGAGCGTCAAGTCGCCGGACGTGGTGGACTGGGTGCTTCGCTTCGTGATGGTCGGGCGCAAGCGCTTCTTCGGCGGCGAGCGGCTGGCGCCGAAGTCCCCCGAGCTGCTGGCGGCGATCAGCGCGTTAGGCAGCTACTGGTCGGACGACGCGCGGGTGATCACGACGCTCGCGCGCGCGTCAAAGTCGGCGGACAGCGAGATCCGGAACGCGGCGGCGAGCACCCTCCGTCACCTGCCTAACGCGCGACGGCAGATGCCACGCCCGGTCGAGGAGGACGGATGAGTGATCCGGTGCGGGTGCTGACGACGATGGCGAAGGCGCTCTCGGCGATGGGTTTGTACCAGCCGGGACATCCGGCGCGCGAGCGCGCGGTCGACGTCGCGTTCGAGGAGCTGACGCGGCTCCAGCGCGCGGATCCATACGCGCAGTTCTCCTTCCTTGGCGACGAGGTGGTGTTCGGCCAGGCGGCGCTGCGCGAGATGGGCGCGTGGGAGTGGGGACGCAAGCTGGCGAGCGTCGGCATCCAGCGACTCGAGATCGTCAACATGGTCGCGCGCGAGGAATATGCGGACTTCCTCGACGACGTCGTCGCGCGCCTGGCGATGGCGGCACCGGCGAGCACCGCCGAGGCACGGCCGACACGGCGACTGAGCATTCGCTTCGGCGCGATCGGGATCCGCGGCGACGCGCCGCAGCTCAAGGAAGAGCAGCGCGAGCCGACGGCGGGCAGCGCGATCGCCTACGACCTCGGTGCCGAAGCAGATGCGGTGCGCTGGATGCACGACGAGGTCGCGACGCGCGGCGAGCTTCCATTGATGGAAGCCGAAGCGGTCGTGCGCTCGCTCGCGGTCGCGATGCACGGCGACAGCCAGATGGTGCTCCCGCTGGTGCAGATGAAGGAGTTCGACCAGTACACGACCACGCATTCGCTCAACGTCAGCGTGCTGACGATGGCGCTGGCCGAGCATCTTCAGCTGTCGGCGACCGACGTCCGGTCGTTCGGGGTCGCCGGGCTGCTGCACGATCTCGGGAAGGTACGAATCCCGAAGGACATCCTCGTCAAGCCGGGCAAGCTCACCGAGGCCGAGCGAGACGTGATGCAGAAGCACCCGGTGGATGGCGCGCGGTTGATCGTCGCGAGCGACAAGAACCTCGACCTCGCCGCGGTAGTCGCCTACGAGCATCACATCATGCTCGATGGCGGCGGCTATCCGAAGCCGCACTACGGGCGCGGCTGTCACCATGCGAGCGAGCTCGTTCACGTCTGCGACGTGTATGACGCGCTGCGCACGAACCGCCCCTACCGTGCAGCGTGGGAATCCGAGCGCGTGCTCGGCTA
Organism: Gemmatimonadaceae bacterium; assembly: GCA_025936015.1. GTDB lineage: Bacteria > Gemmatimonadota > Gemmatimonadetes > Gemmatimonadales > Gemmatimonadaceae > JABFXC01. The sequence goes on along the minus strand of JAICUE010000079.1, from coordinate 3,628 downwards.
CCTCGAGGAGCGGGCAGGCAAGGAGTTCGAACCGAACACCGCCCGATCGTTCATCGAGATGGTTCGCGGCTGGGATCAGCGCGTCGCGACCGTCGAACAGAAGGTCGTAAAGGCGACCGAAGGCGGCTGATTCGCGGACGATGTGCAAGATCCGGAACGGGCGGCGTCTCTCTGCAGCCTTTTCGGAGAAACCCAATGCGCCGCACGCTGTCCGCACTGTCCATCGTCATCGCGCTGCCGCTCACGTTGAGCGCGCAGGGAACGATCATTCCACGTCCCTGCCTGCCGATTCGTCCCTGCCCGCCACCGCCGATGCAGTGGGGAGTGGTGCGTACGGCGAGCCACGTCAGCGTTCGGATGGACGACCGCGTGCTGCACTACGAGGTGGAAGAGCAGTTCACCAACCGCGGGCCCGGACTCGCCGAAGCGGACTACGTCTTCCCGCTTCCGGCCGACGCGGCGTTCCAGGACCTCAAGCTCTCGATCGACGGCGAGCTGGTGGCGGGGGAGACGATGAATGCGGACAAGGCGCGCGGAATCTACGAGGACATCGTCAGGCGGCAGCGCGACCCGGCGCTCGTGCAGTGGATGGGTCAGGGGATGCTACGCGCGCGGATATTCCCGATTCGCGCCGGTGAGGTGAAGCGCGTGGTCGTCCGGTTCGACGCGGTCGCGCGGCGGGAGGGCGACGCGCTCCGGATTGATTATCGCCGGGCGGGCTCGAACACGGCGATGAGAGACGAGAGAAACTCCGATAGAGAGGGGAGAGGGGAGCGAGGGACGCAAAACAACGGGGAGGATGAAACGTTCGTTCTTTCCTTCGCGGAAAATGCGGCGTTAGGCACGCCTTATTCGCCGACGCATCGATTGACCCGGCGGGTGAGTTCCGGACGAGTGACAGTCGAGGCGGATGGGAATACGCGGGACGTGACCGTGCTCGTGCCGCTGCGGCGGACGAACGAGGCGGCGGTGTCGGTGCTGGCGCATGCGACGAGCGACAGCGAGAAGTTCGCGCTCATCACGCTGACCCCGCCGTCGCGGGCGACGCGGCACACGCCGCGCGACGTGACGCTGGTGCTCGACGTGTCGGGATCGATGAGTGGACGAAAGCTGGCGCAGGCGAAGGCAGCGGGACGGCAGACGCTGGCGACGCTCGACGCCGCCGACCGCTTCCGGATCATCGACTTCTCGACGGACGTGCGGAGCTTCCGCGACTCCTTCGTCGCGGCGAGCGCGGCGAACATCGCCGCTGCGCAGCGCTACCTCGACTCGCTCGACGCGCAGGGATCGACGAATATTTCCGGCGCGCTCGACGAAGCGCTGCGAGTGCACAGTCCCGAGAACCGGTTGCCGCTCGTTCTCTTCCTCACCGATGGTGCACCGACTGTCGGCGAGACGCAGCCGGACGCGATCGCGGCGATGGCGGCCCGCGAGCGGGGACGGGCGCGCGTCTTCACCTTCGGCGTCGGCGCCGACGTGAACGCCGCATTGGTCGAGCGGCTCGCGCTCGAGGCACACGGCACGGCAACCTTCGTCCGCCCCGACGAGGATGTCGAGCGTGCGGTGGGGGTGGTCGCGTCGCGACTGACCGATCCGATCGTCACCGATCTTCGCCTGCGCGCCGACGGCGTTCGGCTCGACCGGATGCTGCCTAACGGCGGCATCGATCTCTTCGCCGGTCAGGACCTGGTCGTCCTCGCCCGCTACGCCGGCGACGGCGCCGCGACGCTCCGCTTCAGCGGGCAGGCGCCGGATGGGCCAGTCGAATGGACGGAGCGAGTGAGCTTCCCCGATCGCGAGCGCGGGAACGCGTTCGTCCCGCGGCTCTGGGCGACGCAGCGGATCGGCTGGCTCACCGCCGAGAAGCGCCGCGGCGGCGGGTCGAGCGAGATGGACGACGAGATCAGGGCGTTAGGCGAGCGGTACGCGATCCCGACCGAGTTCACGTCCTATCTGGTCCAGGAACCGAACAGCGTCGCGATGGGCAACGGCGTGCTCCAATCGCAGGTTGGAGGGGGCGCTGGCAGCGTGCGGCGGATCATGGCGCCGGCGCCGGCCGCTCCGGAGTTCGCCGCGGCGAAGGCGGCATCGGTGCAGCGTGATGCGCGTTCCCTCGCTGACGCGGATGGCGCGAGCGTGGGGATGGATGCGGCCAGCACGCGGCGCATCGGGGCGCGGTTGTTCGTCCTCCGCGACAGCGTGTGGACGGACGCACGGAGCGATGCACCGACGGCTGCCCGGATTCGCCGCGTGCGCGTCCGCCCGTACTCGGCCGCGTACTTCGCGCTGCTGCAGGCGATCCCCGATCTGGCGGAGCCATTCGGGCTCGGCGACCGGGTGGTCGTGTTCGGCCGCAACGTCGCAGTGGAAGTCACCGCCGACGGCGACGCACAGCTCGGCGACGCGAAGGTCGCAGCGATCGCGGCCGACTGGTAGACTGACGTCATGGACGCCGAGCAGCTGTTCCGCACGTATCACGACACCCTGGTCCGGTACCTGACGCGGCGGCTCGGCGACCGCGACTGGGCGGAGGAAGTGGCGCAGGAGACCTTCGTCCGCGCGCTGCGCCAGCGGACGCTGACTAACGAACGGGCGTGGTTGTTCACCGTCGCGAACAACCTCGTCCGCGACGAAGCACGGCGCGACGCGCGGCGGCGGAAGCATCTGGTGCTGCTGCGCGAGGAAGCGCGAGCGGCTGAGGAATCGGAGCCGGAGCCGAGTTCGCTCGAGCGGGCGCAGGAAGCGGCGCTGGCCCGGCGCGCGGTCGACGCGCTGGCCGAGCGCGACCGGCTCGCGCTGCTGATGCGCGAGGAAGGGCTCGACTATCCGGAGATCGCCGCGGCGTTAGGCCTGTCGGTCGGCTCGATCGGGACGACGCTGTCGCGGGCGCGGCGGCGGCTGGTGGAAGCGTACGAAGCGTTGCAGGCGGGCGGTGCGGGACGAGGAGAGGGGGGACATGCAGCATCCTGACGAAGGCACCATTCACGCCTGGCTCGACGGGGCGTTAGGCAGCGACGAGGCACGGGCGCTCGAGGCGCACGTCGCCGACTGTCCGGCATGCGCGGCGGCGGTGACCGAGGCGCGCGGGCTGCTCGCCGCGTCGTCGCGCATCCTCGCCGCGCTCGACGCGGTGCCGGGCGGTGTGCTGCCGGCCGTTGCGCCGGACCTGGACGACGGGGTCGTGGGAATCGCGCCACGCGGCGCGTCGCGCTGGCGTTCACCGGGGCTGCGAGCGGCAGCGGCGATCGTGCTGGTCGGGAGCGTGAGCTGGCTGGCGACGCGCTCGACGCCAACGGACGTCGTGACAGCGGCAAGGTCGGATACGATCGCGGCGGCCGCGGCGACGCCCGGACAGGCAACGGCTCCCAGCGTCATGCAGCAAGCCGCGGCGCCGGATCGGGAGGTGGGTGCGCAGCGAGCATCAGTCGATGCGACGAGCGGCGCCGCCGCGGCGAAGCCGACTGCGCCCGCGACTCCGTCGAACGCCGCACCGCTGCGCCGCGCAGTCGTGCCTAACGACGGCGCAGTCGGGCAGCCAGCGGGCGCCGGCAGCAGCGCGATGGCCGATGCCGCGACGAGCGCCGCGACACCCCGCGCGCCCGTGCCGGCACCGCCTAACGGCGCGACT
>JAICUE010000198.1 GCA_025936015.1 Gemmatimonadaceae bacterium | reverse complement strand
ATGATGATGACGCCGTTCGCGCCCTTCGATCCGTAGATCGCGCCCGCCGACGGCCCCTTCAGGATCTCGATCGACTCGATGTCGTTCGGATTCAGGTCCGCGATGCGGTTCACCTGCTGGTCCTGCACCGAGACGATCGCCGCACCGGCCTGCGAGGTTCCGCCGGCACCGGCCAGCGCCGCCGGCGTCGCCGGACCGGCGAGGGTGATCGCGTTCAGACCGTTAGGGTAGGCGTCGTTGTTGGCAATGACGCCGTCGATCACGTACAGCGGCTGGTACTGGCCGTTGATCGTGTTCGTCCCGCGGATGAGCACCTGCGTCCCGCCGCCCGGCGCGCCCGAGTTCTGCGAGATGATCGCACCGGCGACCTTCCCCTGCAGCGCGTTGTCGAGTGTCGCCGCGGGGACGCGGTTGACCTGCTCGCCCGAGACGACCGCCACGGCGTTCGCCGCGTTGCGGCTCGACACCGCCGTCGCCTGCCCGGTGACGACCTGCGTTTCGAGCTGGAGGATGTCCTGCTCGAGCGCCACCGTCACCTCGCTCTGTGTCTGCTCGACCGGTACCAGCCGGGCCTTGAATCCGATCCGGCGCACGCGGAGCGTCGCCGTGCCGAACTGCGGCGCGAGCACGCTGAAGCGGCCGTCCTCACTCGTCTGTACGCCGAAGCCGGTGCCGACGACCTGCACGGTTGCCGCCGCCAGCGGCTGCTGTGATCCCTGCTCGGTCACCAGTCCGGTGATCCGTCGCGTCGCTTCCTGCGCGGCGGCGAGCGATGGCAGTGCGCCGAGCAACAGCCCGGTCGCGATGATTCGCTGTGACAAGCGCATCTCGTTCACCTCCCGCCGTCGCGATGCGACGGCTGATCTTTCGTGGTCGGCCCGCCGTTGCTGCACGGCGGGAGTAGGCGCGTCGCGGCGCCCGGCTGACGACAGGACATGCGTGTTCCCCCTCCTGGTGGATGGACAGCGGTACGTCCTGCAAAGCTGTCACCGATGGCCGGCGGCGATGCGTCAACCTTTCGTCAACTCGCATCGGGCAACAACGACAAACGGCGCGAGCGTTAGGCAGCTCGCGCCGTCGGGCGCTGTCGGGAGGACGGACGCGCTGTCAGGCCGAGCGCGACTCCACCATCCGCACGTTAGGCAGCCGCGTCTCGGCGGCGGTCGGGCCCATCGCCAGGCGATAGCCGGTGCGCCGGACGGTGACGATCAGCTGCGGGTCGGCGGCGTCGACCTCGAGCTTCTTCCGCAGCTCGAGGATGTGCGTGTCGACCGTCCGGCTCACGACTTCGTGCCGGTAGCCCCAGACTTCCTTGAGGATGTCGCCGCGGGACAGTACCTCGCCCTGTCGCGCCGCGAGCGCGACGAGCAGGTCGAACTGCTTCGGCGCGAGCGTGACCGGCTGGCCGCCGCGACGGACGACGCGCTGGCGCAGGTTGATCTCGACGTCGTCGCCAACGCGGACCACCCCATCCTTCGCCCACGCCGGATCGATCTGGTGCTTCCCGCGGCGCAGCAGCGCGCCGACACGCGCGAGCAATTCCATCAGCGAGAAGGGCTTCGTGACGTAGTCGTCGGCGCCGGTACGAAAGCCGAGGATCTTGTCCGCTTCCTCGGTGCGCGCGCTGAGGATGAGCACCGGCATCAACCCGCCGGCATCGCGCAGCGCCCGCAGCACGCGATAGCCATCCATGTCGGGAAGCATCAGGTCGAGGATCACCAGGTCGGGAATTCCCGAGCGGGCGAATGCGAGACCGGCCACCCCTTCGTGATCGACCCGCACGCGATAGCCCTCGATCTCGAGAACGTTCCTGATCCCGATCGCGAAGCTCTTGTTGTCCTCGATGATCTGGATGAGCCGTGGAGTTTCCATATCGCGACCATGGACCGGGGAGTGGCGCACGGCTGGTCGAAAGGTTGACCATGCCGACCCTAGTGTGACACCGATAACCCGGCAGAGGATGGGGCGGCCACCTGATCTTACGGAAACTTGACGATGCGCGGGGAACTCCACACAGCCGGATCGCGGCGCGCATACTCCAGCAAAAAGCCCATCCCGGCGAGCCGGGATGGGCTGTAGATCCGGACGTGCCGGTATCGCTCCATGATCTGAGCGGGACTCATTGCCCCTCTAGGGCTCGAACCTAGACTCTTCGCATCCAGAGTGCGACGTGTTGCCAGTTACACCAAGGGGCAGCGTGACTTTCGCGGCTTTGCAGCAGGCGCCGCCCGTGCGGACGGACTCGAAACCTACATGCCGCCTGGCGCTCCGGCAACCCCGCCGGCGTGCGCAGGAGCAGTGTGTTTCGCATGTCGCTCCCCTTCCAGCACCGGTGGCGCGCGGGCATTCTTCGGCGTGTCACACACCCGGCAGCAGAGACGCGGCGTCCCGTTCAGGCGAGGAGTCCTTGGCCTCGCCCTCATCGCGCTCGCGGCGTGCGCCCCGGCCGCCGCCGAACCGCTGGGTGACACGCCCGTGTCGGCGCGCGCGAACACGACCGGCTTCTTCAACGCGCTCGCTCTCCGGCTCGGTCCACTGACGCGGTCGGAGCGGCTCAAGGTGATTCGGCCGCGTTACGTGCGCGGCTCGCTGATCCCGTCGCGCATCTTCGACGACACCACCGTATGGACGGCGGTGTCCGGTGCGACACGCACGCTGGTCATCGCCGGTCACCCCGCCGGAGGCCACTACCTGCTCGACGTCGTTCCCGATGCGCCGCCGCCACAGCATGTCGGCGAATCGCGCCACATGATGCGGCTCCGCGCACTCGGCGACGACGCGTGGGAGTGGCGCTCGACCGACGAGCTGGCGGTCGGCGCCGCGACGCCGGCGGCGATCGACACGATGCGGCGCCGGCTCCTCGCCAGCGCCGAAGGGCGGTCCGGTCCCGAGCTCCGCGCGCTCTGGCAGCGCGGGCTGCCGCGCACCACCACCGCGTTAGGCAGGTTGTTCGCCGTCGACTCGCTGACGACGACGACGCTGGCCGACCGCTCGACCACGGTCGCGTTTCGGATCTCCATCGACTCGTCGCGACTCGGCGGCGCGCTCCCCGATTTTGCGAAGTGGGTCGACAAGTACGCGGCGAGCTCGCGGATGCGCATCGTCGTCGAGGATCATGACGGCGCACCGTACGCGATGCTGTCGTCGGCGGGTGGCGTGATTCGCGTCAGGCTCCGCACCCGTGACGGGATCCTCCAGCCGCTGGCGGGCGACGCCCGTATCGCGCCCGCCGACTCGCTGCGCATGCGCGCCGACGTGAGCACGAAGACGATGCTGTTCACCGTTGGCGCCCGGAACATCCTCGCCGACCTCGTGCCGATACGAACCGCGACCGAGCGCGGGTGGTACATCCGCTATCGGCACGAGCCGGACTGGCGCTTTCCGCTGGCGGTCGACCACCTGATGCACGACGCGCTACGCCGTCCCTTTGCCGGCGAGGGCACCTGGACGCGGCTCGTCGCCCGCAGCGAGCCGGCCGGCTACACCGAGGTCGTGCGGGATTTCCACATGGAGGTGCAGGAGAGCGCGATCGTGCGCTGGCTCTCCGCCTTCGGGAACTCGGCGATGGGCGACGTGACGGTGCGCGTCGAGCAGCAGAAGGACCGTTTCATCGCCGACGCGATCGCCGCGTTCGGCGCCGACCTCGCCGCCCAGATCGGAGGACCGGATGGCGGACCCCGAGCCGCGCGTTAGGCAGTCGCGCCCGGTCGCGATCGGCGGCGCGCTCGGCAACGCCGAGGCTGCGGCCGCGTTGCGCGACGCACTCGACGGGAGCGGTCAGTTCGTCCCGGCGCGGCGGGTGCTCGATGCGCTCGACTGGCGGCTCGCCGGGACGAAGCCGGTCGGCGCGGAGCACTCGATCCGCCGCATCACCGCGCACCTCGTCTTCTGGCAGGATCTCTACCTCGAGCGGCTGGCCGGCGCCGAGCGGCCGTCGCCGCCACACGACGCCGCCGGCTGGCCGGGTGGCGACGCCCCGCGCGACGAGCGCGAGTGGAAGGCACTGGCCGCCCGGTTCAGCGACGGGCTGGCGCGAGCGACCGCCGCGATCGACGCCGCAACGTTAGGCACGGCCCTCCCGCGATGGGGTGGGCGGACGCGGTTCGCGGCGATCAACGGGATCGCGCTGCACAACGCCTACCATCTCGGCCAGGTCGTGCAGCTGCGGCGGATCCTCGGGGCCTGGCCACCGCCCGGCGGCGGCGACAGCTGGTAGGGACGGGATAAAACAGAGCAGCGCCAGCCCAAGGGGCCGGCGCTGCTCTTTCATCCGGTGATCTGGGATCGCCGGAGACGTGCCTCGCGCGCTGTCATTGGAACCCTAATGTCCTACCGAACAGCGGCGGGCAACTATCTACCGGACAAGGCCAGAACCATGCCAGCCTCGAGTGACGAAAAAATCCCGCAGTGGAGCTGAGGGGGATCGAACCCCTGACCTCTGCCTTGCGAAGGCAGCGCTCTCCCAGCTGAGCTACAGCCCCTCGTTCCGCAGCACTGGGCCGTAGCCGAAATTCGGCAACTCAGGCGCGGGAAGCACAGCGGCCCCGCGTGGGCGGGGCCGCCATCGCAACAAAGTAGCGGCGCCGACCTTCCGAGTCAAGGACGACACGCCGTGCGGTGCGTAACAACGTGACGCTGCGAGCCGCGCAGCCATGCAACGCCGTCGCACTTTCCCGGGAGGAGAAGGAGCGAGCGGGCTCACGATTAGCTTTTCGCCATGGCTGGTCTCGTCTCGATCGATGCCGTGCGCGATGCCGCGCGGCGCCTCCGCGGAGTCGTGCTTCGCACTCCGCTGCGTCGCTCGCCGGCGCTCTCGAAGATTGCGGGCGCCGACTGCTGGCTCAAGCTCGAGTGCGAGCAGTACACCGGCTCCTTCAAGCTGCGCGGCGCGTACAATGCGCTCGCGTTGATCCCCGAATCGCGACGCGCGCTCGGCGTCGTGGCCTCGTCGGCCGGCAATCACGGGCTCGGCGTCGCGCGCGCCGCACGGGAGTTCGGCATGTCGGCGACGATCTTCATCCCGGCGACCGCGCCGGCGGTCAAGCGCGACGGAATCGCTCGTCTCGGCGCGACGATCGACAGCTCACAGCCCGACTACGATTCAGCGATGGCGGCCGCGCTCGCGTTTGCCGGGAGAACGGGCGCGGAGTTCGTGAATCCGTGCGCCGGCGATGACCTTCTCGCCGGCCAGGGGACAGTGGCCGTCGAGATACTCGAGGAGCTCATCGCTCTCGCCACGGTCGTCGTCCCGGTCGGCGGTGGCGGGCTCGCCGGCGGCGTCGCCAGCTTCCTCCGTGCGGCCGCGCCTGACGTTCACATCGTCGGCGCGCAGACCGACCTGACCGACGCGATGGCGCGCTCACTGGCGGCCGGGCGGATCGTCGACATCGGCCATGAGCCGACCCTCGCGGAGGGGCTGGCCGGCGCGATCGACGAAGAAGGGCTCGCGATCGGCCGAGCTGCGCTCGACGACATCGCGGTGGTCAACGAGGGACGGGTCGCCGAGGCGGTCGCCTGGCTCGCCCGCGAGGAAGGACTGACCGTGGAAGGGTCCGGCGCGGTCGGCGTCGCCGCGCTGCTCGCCGGAGCGTTAGGCAGCGTGCGCGGACCGGTTGCGGT
>JAICUE010000236.1 GCA_025936015.1 Gemmatimonadaceae bacterium | reverse complement strand
GGGATGTGGTGAACCCGGAAGTCGAGTTCCACCGATTCTGGGTCAGGATGACGACGATCGTCAGCGCGATGGTGCTCGTGCTTTCCCTCTTCGCGATCTATGCCGTGATGTCGTTCGCGGTGTCGCGCCGCACGCGCGAGATTGGCGTGCGCATCGCGCTTGGGGGGAGGCCAAGGCACATCGTCAGCGCGGTATTCGCGCAGCCGCTGCGGCAACTCGGCATCGGGCTGATCGCCGGGGTCGTTCTCGTCGCTTACATGACGGGGATGATGAAGACGGGCTTCCCTTCCGCGGGCCAGGTCCTGATGCTCGGCGTGTATGCGGCGGTGATGACGGCGGTGTGCCTGTTCGCGTGCGTCGTTCCGACGCGACGGGCGCTTTCGGTGCAGCCGACCGACGCGCTGCGGGATTACTGACGGATTTTTTCCGACGCCAACAGCCGCCGCCGCAACTCTGAGGCGGCGCGCGCAGCGTGCCTAACGCGCCTGGCCGGCCGGCTCCCGCGTGTACGTCTTCTCGCGGACCTTGGATCTGGAGCGGGTATTCCTGCACCCCTCGTCGCCCCCGCGGCCGCGTCGTGCGGCGGCCGCGCGGCATGACGGTCACCGACGCTACGGGGCCGCACTCGCGTTTCGAGCGGCTCGCTCGCAGGTTAGTTCGAGCGTCCGCACACAGTCGAGACTTTCGAGGAGAAGCGTCATGACCGATCGAGCACCCGAGTGTTCGAAATGCAGCCGTACGATGGAGCCCGGGTTCGTGCTCGAGCAGACGCACGGTGGGCTCGCGCAAAGCTCCTGGGTTGACGGCGTGCCCGAGCGGAGCGTGTGGACGAGGCTCAAGCTGACGGGGCACCAGCGGGTGGTGGTCACGACTTTCCGATGCCCACCCTGCCGGGGCGTCGAGTCCTATGCGCCACTGGCGTGAGACGCGACCAGCGAACCAATCGAGCGTCAGGCGGACGCCTCACCCGGGGCGATCAGGTGCGGCTCCGCGACATCGAGCCCGACGACCTCTCCGTCTTCTACGAACATCAGCTCGACCCCGACGCAACGCGCATGGCCGCCTTCCCGCCCCGCGACCGCGCAGCGTTCGACGCCCATTGGGCGACGAACATTCTCGGCAACCCGGCAACAACCAAGCAAACGATCCTCGTCGACGGCGCGGTCGCAGGCAACATCGGGAGCTGGTCCGAGGATGGTGTCCGCCTCGTCGGTTACTGGATCGGCAAGGAGCATTGGGGCAAGGGTGTCGCTACAAAGGCGCTCACCGCTTTCCTGCAGCTGGTGACCGAGCGTCCCGTTCACGCGCATGTGGCCGGGCATAACGTCGGCTCGATCCGCGTCCTCGAGAAGTGCGGCTTCACCATCGAACATGAGGAGCGCGTCGATCCCGACGACACACAGGTCGCAGAGCTCGTGCTCGTCCTCCGCTGATGTCCGTCGCGATCGTGGAAGACGATGTCACTCACCTGGCGGACTACGCGTGGATACCAATCGGCTTTTCGGTTTTCGAAGTCTTCGACGACCAGGCCATCGCCAATTTGCTTCGAGGCGATGCCGCTGCCGCCACGAGACTCGGGACACCGTACTGGAAGGACTACGATGCCGAACCGGGCGGTCGACCCTCCGACTGGCAGAACGTCTTCGACGTCTCGCGTTGGACGATCCTCGCGGCATTCGTTGACAGTCAGCGCGTCGGCGGTATGGTGATCATTCACGATGATCCGCAGATCGAACTGCTCCACGATTGCCGGGATTGCACCCTCATATGGGATGTGCGCGTTGCTCCGACGAGCCGGGGTCGCGGAGTCGGGTCCGCGCTTCTCCGCGCCGCCGAGGATGCGGCAATTCGGCGCGGGGCCGTTGCGCTCAGAGTCGAGACACAACAGATCAACGTCCCGGCGTGCCGCTTCTACGCGCGCGCCGGTTTCCGACTCGAACGCGCCGTTCGAGGGGCGTACCGCGATCTCCCTGCAGAGATCCAGCTGCTTTGGCGCAAGGCGCTTCCCTAACGTTCGCGGCTTCGCCGCCAGCATCGGCAATGCCGGAGAAGTTTTTGCCAACGTCCGGAGGTCGTGCGTATGTCGTTGACGCGTCCGCTGAGATCACTGCTTCGCACGCCGGTCTTCACGATTGCGGCGGTCCTGACGCTCGCTCTCGGGATCGGCTCGGTCGCTGCAGCCTTCGCGATCGTGTACGGCGTCCTCCTCGATCCCCTGCCCTACGGCCATCCCGACCGACTCGTGAGCGTCGGCCTTCGCTCGGCCGAGTTGCAGCGCATCCAGCAGCCGCCGGCGATCTACGTGACGTACAAGCGCCTCGCGCGGCGCATCGACGACATCGGATTCTATAGAACGGGGAATGCGAACATCGACCCGACCGGCGGCGTGCCCGACGCGCTGCGAGTCACCGCGACCTGGGTCACGGCGTCGACGATCCCGCTGCTGCAGGTCAAGCCGATTCTCGGACGCTCGTTCACGGACGACGAAGATCATGCCGGCGCGCCCGACGTCGTGATTCTCAGTGAGTCGATGTGGCGCACCTACTTCGGCGCGGCGGCGGATGTCATTGGAAAGACGCTGATCGTCAACAGCGTCCCGCGACAGATCATAGGAGTGATGCCACGGCGATTCGTCTTCCCCGCGGCCGACACGAAGCTCTGGCTTTCGGCGCGAGTCGACCGCGACGAAACGGGAATGGGGGACTTTGCCTACTGGAGCGTGGCGCGACTTGCCCAAGGCGCGAATGCGGAGGATGCGCAGCGCGAGCTCGCGTCCTTACTCCCCCGAATCGCCGCGTACTTCCCGCGACTGGCGTCCGGGCCCTCCACCGTGTCATGGCTCGAACAGGCGAGGCCCTCACCCGTCGTCGTGCCGCTCCGCGAGGAGATGACCAACGCGATAGCGCCGACGCTGTGGCTCCTGGCGGCGGCATCCGGCCTCGTGCTCCTGGTCGCGTTGGCGAATGTCACGAATCTCATGTTGATACGTGCCGACGCCCGCCAGCTCGAGCTTGCGGTGCGCGAAGCACTCGGCGCGAGTCGGTTCCGAATCGCAGCGCATTTTCTCGGCGAGTCGCTCGTGCTGGCGACGGTTGCCGGGAGTGCCGCGCTGCTCGGCGCGTGGGCGGCGATACGTGCGCTGGCGGTGTACGGGCCAGCCGACGTTCCTCGGCTCGCGGAAGTTCACGTTGGTCCGGCAACGATCGTGTTCGTGCTTGCCGTGTCGGCGGTCGCGGCACTCGTCTGCACCATCATACCGACGGTCCGCATCGGGAGCACGGCACTCTCGATCAATCTGCGCGATGGCGGGCGCGGCGAGACCGCGGGGAGAGCTCGTCAGCGGTTTCGCTCGACGATCGCCGCATTGCAGCTCGCCGTGGCATTCGCCGTCGTCGCCGGATCGGCGTTGTTGCTGCGGACGTTTCAGCGGCTGAACCAGGAACGACCGGGATTCGACGCCGCGAATGTCATAACGATGTGGACGCAGCTGCCGTTCACACACTACGACGATTCTGCGTCGGTGGCATTTTATGCGAGACTGACCGAGTCGGTCGCGGCACTGCCGGGCGTGATCGCCGCCGGCGTTACCGCCAGGCTCCCGCTCGTCGACGGCGAAGCGCGCCAGCTCCCGGTCCGCCGCGATGACGGCCGGACCCCGCTCATGCAGTTCGTCGCGATCGGCGGCGAGTATTTCACCAGCATGAAGATTCCCGTCCTCGCCGGGCGCAGCTTCGGATCGCTCGGGGCACAACACGATGGCGAGATCGTCCTGAGCCAGCGCGCGGTTCGCACGGTCTTCGACCGCATTCCCGTTGGCGAAGCGATCGGTCGGCGGGTTTCCATCGCACCGGCAGGCGCCACCTACACGGTAATCGGTGTCGTCGGCGACGTTCGCGATCACGACCTGGCGACGCCGCCTTCGCCTAACGCTTACATCGCCCAGGCAGTCCCCGTCGACGCAATGAGGGAGCCCGCCGCCCGGCGGACGATGGCTCTCGTCGTGAAGACGGGCGGCTCAGCGAACAGCATCGTCGCACCCATCCGGCGGATCGTTCGCGATCTCGATCCCAGCGTCCCGATCTTCAACGTCGAGACGATGAGCGATATCGTCCGCGCCTCCACCGCGCGCGTGTCGTTCATTCTCGCGGCGATGACTGCAGCGGCGGCCATTACGCTCCTGCTCGGGGCAATCGGGCTGTACGGCGTCATCGCATACACGGTCGCGCTTCGAACGCGCGAAGTCGGGATCCGCATCGCGCTGGGTGCCGACCCGCGGCGACTGGCGCGATCCATCGTGCTGCGCGCGCTGATCCTGGTTGTCGGCGGCATATTCGGGGGTCTCGTCCTGTATGCGCTCGTGACCCCCGTTCTGCGAGGTTTTCTCTACGGCGTCAGTGCGGGAGACCCGATCGCCATTCTCGGCGCGGCGTTCGTGCTGCTTGCCACGGCCGCTCTCGCAAGCTGGCTTCCCGCCCGGCGCGCCGCGCGCGTCGACCCGGCGATGGCACTCCGCGCCGAGTAGCCACGGACACGCATTGCCAGTGTCGTCTTCCAGGCGGCGCGGTGATACGCCAGCGTGCCTCCAGACGTGCTCCCCTTGCGTGACAATGGAAACGGCTGCATCATTGCCTCCCATCGCCACACAAGGGAAGCAATGCCCGACGCCCAGTCCGACCTCCTTCGCAGCAGCCTCGATCTGCTGATCCTGAAAGCCATCTCGTGGGGCCCGCGTCACGGGTACTCGGTGGCCGAGTGGATCGAGCAGGCGACGGACGATGCCCTCTCCATCGAGGAGGGGACGCTCTATCCCGCGCTGCATCGCCTCGAGCGGAAGGGATGGGTGAAGACGGAGTGGGGGATCTCCGACAACAATCGCCGCGCGAAATTCTACCGCCTCACGCCGACCGGTCGCGCGCAGTTCCGCGCGCAGGCGCCGGCCTGGCATCGCTATGCCGAAGCCATCGCCGTGGCGCTGCGCGCCACTTCGAGCGTCGCCGATGCCTGATCCGGCCGACGACCGGCCGCCGGGCTGGCGTCGGGCGTTCCGCCTGCCCTTCCGGCGGCGCGTCGAAGCAGCCGTCGACGACGAGATCGCGTTTCATCTC
>JAICUE010000284.1 GCA_025936015.1 Gemmatimonadaceae bacterium | reverse complement strand
GGGCCGCCGCGCAGGGCCACGGCGTCGGCGAGAGCTTCAGCGGCTACGTGCCTAACGACGGCCAGTGGCACCAGCTGTACGTCGGGACGGGCGGCTACGTCTTCGTGATGAGCGGGACGTTCTCCGGCGACACGCTGGTGATGCTGACTCCGCCGCGGCCGTCCGCGCGCGATCCGAAGCTGCAGGTCGTCGAGCGCTGGACGTGGACGCCGATCGATTCAGCGCACGTCCGCCAGGCCGCGCGGGCGACGACCGATGGCGGAGCCACCTGGCGCACGCTCTTCGACGGCATCTACGAGCGAGCGCGATAGGATGGCCGTTCGCGGCGCCCGCGCACTCGGCGACCCCGACGGGCGCACTCGTTCACCACGCCTCGGCGAGGTGCCGATCCCGTCCACCAGTGACGAACGGGCGAACATCGAGATGATGGTCGAGCTCGAGCAGGCGGCAGCCGGATGACGACGCCGCGGGCACTGGCCGGTTTGACGTTAGGCCTGACGATGTTGCTCGCCGGCTGCGCCCCGCCGGCCGGCCGGGCCGCCTCGCTCGGGCCGGCGGCAGCGCCGACTGACGGGGATTGGCCGGCCTATGGCCGCGATCGCGGCGGCGAGCGATTCTCCCCGCTGGCGCAGATCGACCGCGGCAACGTGGCGACGCTGCGCGAGGCCTGGCGGTTCAGCACCGGCGAGGCTGGGCCGGGTTACGAGACCGAGCGGCGAACTTCGTTCGAGGCGACGCCGCTCGTGGTCGCCGGCACGATGTACTTCAGCACCGCGTTAGGCAGGGTGTTCGCCCTCGACGCCGCGACCGGCGCCGAACGCTGGCGCTTCAACCCGGGAGTGGCCCGCGTCGCCGGCTTCGGTGATTTCACGAGCCGCGGCGTCTCCTACTGGGTGGATCCGTCGGCGCCGCGCGGTGCGCGCTGCTCGGCGCGGATCTTCGTCGCGACGATCGATGCCCGGATCATCGCGCTCGATGCGGCGGCTGGCGGAACGTGTCCGTCGTTCGGCGATGGGGGAAGCATCGACCTGCGCCGCGCGCTGCGAAATGCGCCGTTCGAGTACGAGGAGTACGAGGTGACGTCGCCGCCCGCGGTCGTCAACGGAGTCCTGGTAGTCGGATCAGCGGTTGCCGACAACAATCGCACCGATGCCGCGAGCGGCGAAGTACGAGCCTTCGACGCGCGCACCGGCGCGAAGCGCTGGAGCTGGGATCCGGTACCACAGGACTCGACCGACCCGGCCTATTCGACCTGGCGCGGCGCCGCGGCCCATCGCACCGGAGCCGCGAACGCATGGAGCGTGATCGCGGCCGATTCGGCGCGCGATCTCGTCTTCGTCCCGACGAGCAGTCCGAGCCCCGACTACTACGGCGGGCTGCGTCTCGGCGACGATCGATACGCAAACTCCGTCGTCGCGCTGCACGCATCGACGGGAACTGTTGCCTGGTCGTTCCAGACCGTGCATCACGACCTGTGGGATTACGACAACGCGGCGCCCCCGCTGCTCGCGACAATCAATCACGGCGGACGCAACGTCGATGTCGTGATGGAGGCGACGAAGACGGGGATGCTCTACGTCCTCGATCGCGACACGGGCATTCCCGTATTCCCGGTCGAGGAGCGCGCGGTTCCGCGGAGCACCATTCCGGGAGAGGAGGCGTCGCCGACCCAGCCCTTTTCGAGTCTTCCCGCGCTGAGCCCACACCGCCTGACGGCGGACGACGCGTTCGGCGCGGACAGCACCGACCGTGCATCGTGCCGCGCGACGATCGCCTCCCTTCGCAACGAAGGGATCTTCACGCCGCCGAGCACCGAGGGGACGCTCGTCGTTCCGGCGAACATCGGTGGCGCGCACTGGGGCGGGCTCGCCTACGACCCGGCGCGCGCGCTGGTGGTGGTTCCGGTGAACGAGGTCGCGGCGCAAGTGCAGCTTCTCCCGCGCGCGGTCGAGCATTCGATGAATGAGCCGGGTTGGGAGTACGCCGAGATGCGCGGCACGCCGTACATGCTGCGGCGGCGGATCCTCCTCTCGCCGGCCGGCGTGCCGTGCACGCGGCCGCCCTTCGGGTCGCTGGTGGCCGTCAGCCTTGCCACCGGGACGATCGCCTGGCGCGTGCCGTTGGGCACGCCGCGCCCGCCGAAGCCGCTCCCTGCCGCGCAGTCGGCAGTCGGCGAACAGGCACGCTCGGGGCTGACGTCGATCGGCCAGGGCGCCGCGGACTCGGCGCTCGCCGCGCTCGGCTCACCGAATCTCGGCGGCGCGATCGTGACGGCCGGTGGGCTGGTGTTCATCGGCGCGACGATCGACCAGCGGCTGCGGGCCTTCGACGTCGAGACCGGCCGCCAGCTCTGGCAGGCCTTGCTCCCAGCGGGTGGCAAGGCGACGCCGATGACGTACATGGCGGGCGGACGCCAGTATGTCGCCGTCGCCGCCGGGGGAGACGGCGCGATATTCGGGAAGGGAGACGAGCTGGTCGTGTTCGCCCTTCCCGCGCCGCGTTAGGCGCCTGACGGCGCGATCAACTGGCGACGATGGCGGAGCGCACTGGACAGCGCCGTGCGCCAATGACATGTTCGCCGACCGCGCCGGATGGACCGGCGCGGTCGCGTACGGAGTCACATGCCGCGAATCCCGATTGCGCTCGCCCTGATCGTTGCCGCCGGCGCCGGCGTGGCGAGCCCGCTGCGCGCCCAGGATACTCCGCCAACCACCGGCGCTGATGCGTGCGCGCGCCCGCTGGAGGAGATCGCCGGCGCGTATACCGTCGACAGCCTGCTGCTCGCCCTCGATCCGGGCTACGGCATCAGGCCGGTCGATTCGACCGCCGCGCTCACCGCGCTCGCGGTGGTCAACGATCATCTCGCGCTCCCCGCGCCGCTCGCGTTGCCGCCGGTCGTCGTCGGATGGGGACCGAATCCTCGCGGGTCGGGCACCGCGGCGATTCAGGGGTTCATGGGCGAAGCGTTCGTCGAGATCGATCGGCACGGAAAGGTGAAGCGCTCCGGGCTCTCCCAGACGACGCTCGTGAGCACGCTCGACGCGGCGCTCGTTTCCGCGGTGCAGCAGGCCGCGAACGACGGCGCGTTCATGGCGTTTCAGGACAACGCACACGAGCATGGCGGCTACGTTTTCGTGCAGCTGCGAACGATGCCACTCCCGGCGTTCAAGCAGAAGGCCGAAGACTACAAGCGACCGGGATCCGATGCGCTCGTCCCGCTGCCCTACAGCAACGAACCGACGATCAAGAAGAAGGGCGACGCCGTCACGCTGCCGGTTCGGCTGCTGCACGTACCCTTCGTGAGCCTGACCTCGCCGATCGCGATCACCAAGCGCGGTCTGGATCCCGTGTTCCCGAGGGACGAGCTCGAGGGACGGCAGGATGGCTTCGTCAACATCGAGTTCGTGGTCGGCGCTGACGGCGTCGCCATCCCCGGCACGCTTCGCCTCGCGAACGCGATGACCGCCGGCTACGCCAAGGCAGTCATCAGCGCCCTGAAGGACTATCGCTTCAAGCCAGCGATGGCGGGGTCCTGCCCGGTCGCGTCACGTGAGACGTACACGTTCACCTTCGACGTCTACTAGCAGCCCGACCCAACTCGCCCGTTCGGGCGCCCGCGCTGCCTAACGCGCCTGCTCGGTCGGCACCTCGCCACCGAGCCGGGCGATTCCGTCGCGGGCGATGCGCCGCTGCGGGTCGAGTGCAGGGTCGGCGTCGCGCCACAGATCGAGGAAGCGACGATAGGCGCCGAGCGCCTTCCCCTTCTCCCCGATCTTCTCGTAGAGGACGCCACTCGCCAGGAAGCTCCGTGCGTACAGCGCGAGACTCGGGTCGATCACCGATGCCCGGTTGAGACGCACCGGGTCCAGCACCTCGAGGTACGTCACCGCCCGCGCCGGATCGCCGAGCCGGTCGATCACCTCGGCGCGGGCGATCCAGCGCATCGTGTTGAACAGCGCGCTGACCGTACGCATAGAGTCGGGGGAGGGGAAGCTCCGCGCCGCGCGGGCCGCGCCGTCGCGGTCGCCACGGCCGAGCGCGGCGAGCGCATCGATCTCGGGCAACACGCCGTTCGCACTCCCACCCCAGCGGCGGATCATCGGCAGGTAGCTGCTGTCGTGCGTCGCGAGGTAGGCAACGTAAGGCAGCGACTGCGACGCGGCGCGGAAGTAGTCGCCATCACGCCCGCCCAGCTTGTCGAGGTAGCGCATCGCGCTGTCGGCCCGCGCGCGCGCCCCCGGGGTCGACAGGCCTAACGCGAGCTCGGCGTCGGCGACCCATGTCCCGACCGCGACGCTGCTCGGCATGTCGGCGCGGCCAGGCATCCGCGGCGACACCTTTGTCGCGATGCCGACCAGCCGGTGGAGATCGGAGACACTGCCTGACGCGATCGCCGCGTCGCCGGCGGCGAGGACATACCAGAAGCGGTCGGTTCCATCCGCGGCGGCAATCGACTCGGCGGGAAATTCCGTCATCGCCGCGCGGAGCGTTCGCAGCGCGAGATGCGGATTCGTGTTCGCCTGGGC
>JAICUE010000115.1 GCA_025936015.1 Gemmatimonadaceae bacterium | reverse complement strand
TGGCTGCCATGCGTTGTCTCCTGTGTGATGATCGGAGTGCGGTTTCTCTAGGGAAAATACCTGTCCGACGCGCTCAAACTATACGGCCATACGCGGGGCGCAATAGGGAAAATCGTCTTTCCCCATAGGAGAATCGGCGTTTTTCCCTGCGAAAACTGCATCGCCGGACACCGATCACCCCTGCTCGCACGGGCATTTTCCCCTGCGGGAACCGCCTCCGTCGCGGTTCCACGAGGGGAGGGACGCTCAACCCCCAGACAATGTTTCGAGGAGCCGCATCATTTTCTCGTCCCACGGATCGGGACTCGGATCATCATCGGCGATCTCGTAATTCTTCTGCGGCGTCTCGAGCACGAGCGGAATTCCTATCGTGCGGCGGTCGGCGAGCAGCCAGCCGAATGCCTCTTTCCCTATGGCGCCATCACCGATCAGCACGTGCCGGTCGACGTTCGAGCCGAGCGCACCCTGACTGTCGTTCAGGTGAAAGAACGACGGCGGACGCCCCGTCGCCTCCTCGAATTCATCGAGCACGAGCGACGGCGCGTCGGGGCCGAACGCGAGGTCGTAGCCCGCGGCGAAGAGATGGCAGGTGTCGAGTCCATAGCCGGTGCGCGACTGCAGGTCGGCGGGAATGTCGGCGAGCATCGCCGCGATTTCGCCCGGCGTGCGCCCGACGGTGTTCCCCGCGCCCGCGGTGTTCTCGATGAGCACCTTCGTGTCACCGTCGATCGCGCGCAGCGCGTTCGTGATCGCCTTCCCCACTCGGCGCGCCCCTGCCTGACGATCACCGTCGGTCGCGGCGCCGGGGTGAAAGCAGACCGCGCCGAGTCCGAGTATCGTCGCGCGCTCGAGCTCCTTCGTCAGGCCGTTGTTCGCCCGCCCCCACTTCTCCTCGTCCGGCGTGGCGACGTTGAGCACGTAGGCCGCGTGCGCGATCGTGTTCCGCGGAAGGATCTTCGACTCCTTCAGCGCATCGCGAAAGCGCACCGCGCGCTCGGGGCGGACGCCGATCTTCTCGTTGTAGTACTTCGGCACCGCGGTGAAGAGCTGCATCGCGGTCATGTCCGCCGCGGCCGCGCGCTTCACAGCCATGTCGATCCCGCCGTTGTCGATCGTGTGCGCCCCGAGATAGCGACTGCTCATCAGCTTTCCTCGTCTGCGTCGGAGTGTGAGAGGTCGATCATCCGCGATCCCTGCAGATACTCGACCGACTGCGGATTCTTCAGCTTCGAGAGACGCTTCACGACCGCCGCGATCCGCTCGGCCTGTTCGGTGATGATGCGCACGTTCGCGCGATCGGCATCATCGAGCGTCGGCGATTTCTCGAGCATCGCGGCATAGCCCATCAGCGCGGCGAGCGGGTTGTTGATCTCGTGCTCGACCGCGATCGTCGTCTCGCCGATTCCGGCTTGCCAGCGCGTGCGCGCGAGCTCGCTCTCCGCCGCGAGGCGCTGTTCCTCGAGGAGAATCCGTCGCTCGGCGATCGTCAGGCGGGCGCGGATCCGCTCGATGCTGAGCGGCTTGGAGAGATAGTCGTCGGCGCCGGCGTCGAGCATTCGGTCGAGATCAGTGCCGCCGTCGCGCGCGGCGAGCACGATGAGAAATGTCGAGCGCGTCGGATCGGCCGCGCGGATCCGCGCGCACACCGCGACACCATCGACAGCCGGGAGACGCGAGTCGACGAGCGCGAGTGCGGGACGCTCGCGGTCCCATGCTGCCCATGCCTCGTCGCCGTCGGTCGCCTCGACGAGCGTGTACCCGCGTTCCTTGACGACATCGCAGACGAGCTTCCGCGCCGACTCCGAGGCATCGGCGACGAGCACCCGCGTCGCGGCGCGCACCGCGCGGTCGATCGACGGGCGCAGCGGTCCGCTCGACCTCATCGCGCGAGCGCGCCGAGCCGTGCGGTCCGAATGACCATCGACGTGTCGCCGTCAGGCACGCGGTGAATCCACGCGACGGCGATGTGTGCGCCGGCGAGCGCGATCGCCGGATCGCTCGCGTCGCTCGAGGAGGGAACCATCAGGCGGTTCTCGAAGATGTGTCCCATGGTGTGTGAGAGCGCGAGTCCGAGCTCGGGACGGTCGGAGCCTGGATCGACATAGGCAACCGTGACGGTATCCCCATGCGCGGCGATCGCGACGTCGGTCAATCGATCGCCGTACATGATGGTCACCGGCCAATGAAACATCCTGCCGTGTTCCATCGAGTGCGAGAAGAATACCCCCGCGCCCTCTGCATCTCGCATGCTGTACGCCACGTGGACGTAGCCGGTCGAAGAGTCGGCGACCACCGCGGGCGCGGGACGGTTGCAGCCGCGCGGGTGATGATCGGCGGTGTCGACCGGTTCGGGGGTGCTCCAGCTCCGCCCGCCATCCGTGCTTCGCGCGGAAAAAAGCGTCGCGCTCGAGTCGGCCCGCGGCGCCCACCACACGACGTAGCGCTCGACGCCACTGCTGCCGCTCAGCGCGACGCGCTCGCTTCCGGCGCAGGCGCCGGGAATCGCGGGGGCAATGAGCGCGGCGGTGTCGACCGTGAAGTGCGCACTGTCGCCGCTCATGACGAGTCGCCCCGGAAGCGCGGTCGCCGACGTCGTGACGGCGGGATCCCAGACCACGGGGGGCTGCGCGCAGCCGATCGCTGTCGCGGATAGCGCAAGCAGCAACCGGTGCAGGCGTTCAGCCATTAGCCGTCAGCCCGCAACTGCAGCCGTTAGCCATTAGCCGTTGGCTGTGAGCGACAGCGGTAACCATGGCGGGCGGAAACGCGGTGCTCTCTCATGGCAGTAAGCTAATGGCTGGCAGCTAACGGCTAACAGCTGACAGCTGACAGCTAACTGCTAACGGCTGACAGCTGACAGCTGCCGTTCCGGGTTA
The DNA here is from genome assembly GCA_025936015.1 of Gemmatimonadaceae bacterium. GTDB lineage: Bacteria > Gemmatimonadota > Gemmatimonadetes > Gemmatimonadales > Gemmatimonadaceae > JABFXC01. Next base: position 4,897 of record JAICUE010000115.1, on the reverse strand, counting down.
TCTTTCCGGTGCGAATCTCCACGTTCAACGAGGCTTTCATGTCTGCACCTACGGTCCCGAAATCTTCGGCGCGCCAGGCGGGCGCTGTCGTCAATGAACAGCCGCTTTCCACCGACAGCGCGCCGGGGACAGGGCTCGGCGCATTCGCCGGAGTGAGGCGCGTGCCGGTGCCGGTGAACGAGACGGTGCGGTCGTATGCGCCGGGATCGCCGGAGCGGAAGGCGCTCAAGGAACGACTCGCGTCGATGAGCGCGGAGCGGATCGAGATTCCGCTCGTCATCGGGGGGAAGGAGATCCGCACTGGTGAGCTCGCACAGACGACGATGCCACACGCGCACAGCCACGTGCTCGCCGACTGGCACAAGGCGTCGCGCGCACACGTCACCCAGGCCATCGACGCGGCCCGCGCGGCGCATCGCGAGTGGGCGGCGTGGAGCTGGGAGGATCGCGCCGCGGTGTTCCTCCGCGCCGCCGAGCTGCTCTCGACGACGCGGCGTGCGACGCTGAACGCGGCGACGATGCTCGGCCAGTCGAAGACCGCGTACCAGGCAGAGATCGACAGCGCCTGCGAGCTGATCGACTTCTGGCGCTTCAACACCAGCTTCGCACAGTCGCTGTACGAGGAGCAGCCGATCAATTCGCCGGGCGTGTGGAACACCGTGGACTATCGGCCGCTCGAGGGATTCGTCTACGCGGTGACGCCGTTCAACTTCACAGCGATTGGCGGAAATCTCCCGACCGCGCCGGCGCTGATGGGGAACACCGTCATCTGGAAGCCGGCGGCGACGGCGATGCTCAGCGCATGGTACACGCTGAAGATCCTCGAGGAAGCGGGGCTGCCGCCGGGAGTCATCAACTTCGTTCCCGGCGATCCGGGAATGGTCAGCGACGTCGCGCTCTCGCATCGCGATCTTGCCGGCGTCCACTTCACCGGCAGCACCGCGGTGTTCAACAACATGTGGAAGACGATCGGCGCCAGCATGTCGAACTACCGGTCATATCCACGCATCGTCGGCGAGACGGGGGGCAAGGACTTCATCGTCGCGCACCCGAGCGCTGACCCCGCGGCGCTGGCTGTCGGCATCATTCGCGGCGCCTTCGAGTATCAGGGGCAGAAGTGTTCCGCGGCGAGCCGCGTCTACGTGCCGAAATCGTTATGGCCCGACGTGCGCGACCGCTGCGAAGCGATGATCAACGAGATCAAGGTCGGCGACGTCCGCGACTTCCGGAACTTCATGGGCGCGGTGATCGACCGTAAGGCATTCACGAAGATCAGCGACTACATCGCCGACGCGAAGCAGAACGCGAAGATCATCGCCGGCGGGAAGACCGACGACAGCGTCGGCTGGTTCGTCTGGCCGACGCTCGTCGAGACCGCCGACCCGAACTATCGCCTGCTCTCCGAGGAGATCTTCGGTCCCGTCGTGACGGTGAGCGTGTACGAGGACGCGAAGTGGAGCGAGATGCTCGCGCAGGTGGATGCGACGTCGCCATACGCGCTGACGGGCGCGGTGTTCGCGCGCGACCGCAACGCGTTGCGCGAAGCGATGGTGACGCTGCGCAACGCGGCCGGGAACTTCTACATCAACGACAAGCCCACTGGCGCGGTGGTCGGCCAGCAGCCGTTCGGCGGCGCGCGCGGCTCGGGGACGAACGACAAGGCGGGCTCGAAGCTCAACCTCGTGCGCTGGGTGAGCGCGAGATCGGTGAAGGAGATGCTGGTCCCGCCGACGGACTACAAGTACCCGTTCCTCGATGGGGAGTAGCGGCGTAACTGCAACGGCGTCGAACAATTACAGGAGCCACAGAGGGCACTGAGGGTTTGATGAATCCGCTCCGTCCCTTCAACGGCGTTGAATTATTACAGGAGCCACAGAGGGCATTGAGGGTCTGATAAAACCGCTCTGTGCTCTCTGTGGCTCCTGTTAAAAAAGACGTCGCCGTTGCGCCGAGGCGATTCTCTCCTTTCTTATCTCTCGATCGGAGCCTCTCTCATGTCTTCATCGCAGTGACATAGCATGCGCTATCGGTACCTGACCGCGGACGTCTTCACCGACAAACCGTTCGGCGGCAACCAGCTCGCCGTCTTTCCCGACGCGGCGGGGCTCGACGATGAGCAGATGTTCGCGCTGGCGAGGGAGTTCAACTTCTCCGAGACGACCTTTGTCTTCGCTGCGGAGAAGGGAGGGACGCGGCGGTTGCGGATCTGGACGCCGGGTGGCGAGGTGCCGTTTGCCGGGCATCCGACGGTCGGCACGGCGCATGTGCTGGCGGAGATCGGGGACATTCCGCTGGCGGGCGACAGCACGCCGATCGTGTTCGAGGAGGAAGTCGGTCCGGTGCCGGTGACGATTCGCGCGAGCGGTGGAAAGCCGGTGTTCGCGCAGCTCTCGGTCGCGAAGCTCCCCGAGGTCGGGCCGCCGGTGCCGACGCGGGAGACGCTGGCGAGCATGCTCTCGCTCGAGCCGAAGGACCTCGTCGGCGGCCACTTCTCGCCGCAGAGCGTGTCGTGCGGGCTGCCGTTCCTCTTCGTCCCGCTCAAGGATCGCGGCGCGGTGAAGCGGTCGCGCATCCGCGTCGACCAGTGGGAGCGGACGTTAGGCAGCGCGTGGGCATCGATGATCATGGTGTTCTCGCGCGACCCGGAGCGCGAATGCTCCGACATTCGCGCCCGGATGTACGCCCCGGGGATCAGCGTCCCCGAGGACCCGGCCACCGGCTCCGCCTGCGCAGCGTTAGGCGGCTACCTCGGCGCCCGCGATCCGCGCGCGGACGGAACGCTCCGCTGGATCGTCGAGCAGGGCTTCGAGATGGGCCGGCCGAGCATCATCGAGGTCGAGACGGACAAGAGCGGCGGCGCGATCACCGCGGTGCGCGTCGGCGGTGCGAGCGTGACGATGGGCGAAGGGACGATTCGCGTCGACTGAGCACGCGACCGCGGCCGGCGCACGGCGATCTTGCGAAACCGGATCTGACGCACGATCGTATCCGCGCCGGCTGGCCCCCCGCCGCCGTGCTCGTCAAAAACCTCCGGACTTTTCCCCTCATCATGCCCAGCTTCCGCGCACCGATGATGGTCGCGGCGCTCGCCGTGACCGCGATCGCCTGCACCACCCAGCACGCCTCCGCCAAGGCCGACTCCACCACAGCCGCCGCGCCAGGGACGCCGGCCGCCGCGCCTAACGTTCTGCTGGTGAAGACCAGCGACTACGCCTTCAGCGCTCCCGACAGCGTCCAGGCCGGCCTGACGACGATCCGCCTCGTCACCAACCCCGGTCACGAACTCCATCAGGTCGGGCTGATTCGCATCGATTCCTCGAAGACGCCGGCCGATTTCCTCGAGTCGATGAAGTCGCCGGGTCCGCTGCCGAAGTGGGCGGTCGAGATCGCCGGGGTGAACCCACCCGCGCCCGGCCAGACCGCGGAGGTGACCACGAACCTCGAGCCCGGCAGCTACATGCTCGTGTGCTTCGTGCCGAGCCCCGATGGCGTGCCGCACATCGCGAAGGGAATGGCGCGCCCGATCACCGTCACCGGGAGTGCGAGCGCGGCAGCGCCGCTCCCTGCCGACGTCGAGCTGACACTGACGGACTACGCGTTCCGGCTCTCGACGCCGCTCACCGCCGGGGCACACGTCGTCCGCGTCGTCAACAGTGCGCCGCAGACGCACGAGGTGCAGGTCGTCAGGCTCGCGCCGGGCAAGACCGCGGCCGACGTCGCCGCCTGGGTCGAGCACATGCAGGGACCGCCGCCGGGTGAGCCGCTGAGTGGAGTCGCCGGCCTTGGCGCGGGCAACAGCGCGACCTTCCCGCTCACCCTCACCCCCGGCGAGTACGCGTTCCTCTGCTTCATCCCCGACGCGAAGGACGGGAAGCCTCATGTCGCTCACGGCATGATGTACCAGTTCAAGGTGAGCTGAGGACGGAGACCCACCACGCACCGGCGTGGTGGGTCTCGCTCTTGCAAGCGTTGTGGTCCGACCGCCGTCGGCACTCGACTGGTACCCGCTGAGCGACGCCGTGCTCGAAGCGCTCAGCTGGCAGCGCCAGCCGCCTAACGGACAATCGCGCGCTCGACCAGCTGTCGCGAACGCTGAGTCACCGCGTCTCCGCGACGACGTCGCGTGGCACGCCGGCGAGGAGGATTCGTGCGCCCGGTGAGGACTTCGCCCGCGGTGCTTTTCGAGAGCTGCTACGCCTCGGCGCGGTGTTCGCTCACTCGCTGCCGGCGTGCGATGCGATTTCGGTCCGATGGTTCGCGTCGTCGACGAACACGACCTTCGGCTCGAAGCCGCGTTTCAACTCGGCATCGTCGTACTCGGCGTAGGTGATGACGATGACGATGTCGCCAGGCGCGCCAAGCCGCGCGGCGGCCCCGTTCAGCTGAACGGTCCCGCTCCCCCGCTCGCCCTCGATGATGTAAGTGACGAGGCGACTGCCATTGTTGACGTTGACGACGTGCACCTGTTCATACGGCATCATGTCCGCCGCGTCCATCAGGTCGCGATCGACTGTCAGGCTGCCAACGTAATGAAGATCAGCGCCAGTCAGCGTGGCGCGATGAATCTTGCTTTTGCACATCAAACGACGCATGCGACTCGCTTGGTGAAGGACTTCGAATGGTGAAGGACTTCGAATGGTGAAACTGCCTTGATAGTCGAGTCGTCGAAACTGCCTTGATAGTCGAGTCGTCGAAACTGCCTTGATAGTCGAGAGTCGGAAGTCCGAGAGTCGACACTGCCCGCTCCGCGGGGTTGTTCCGTTTGACGGTACCGCTTTTGTGTCCCCGGGGGGGGGATGGGTTTCTTGTCCCTTCAATTCGACCCTGGCCTCTAATGAAGTTTCGAGTATCGAGTGTCAATGATGCGTCGAGTATCGACTCTCCTGCAGTTTCGACT
>JAICUE010000293.1 GCA_025936015.1 Gemmatimonadaceae bacterium | reverse complement strand
CCACGGCGGTATCGTCTAGGGGACTAGGACGGAGCCCTCTCAAGGCTCAAACACGGGTTCGAATCCCGTTACCGCTATTGCCGGGCACGATCGCCGGCCGGGTCGGGGGCGCGTTCGTCTATCGGTCAGGACGGCACCCTTTCACGGTGCAGAGACGGGTTCGATTCCCGTACGCGCTATCGTGGAGCGCCGCCTAACGGCGGCGTCGAGGAGATGAAGGGCAGGATGCAGGACCGTGTCGCCGTGTCATCACGGCGGACGGACAGGGGGCCGTAGCTCAGTTTGGTTAGAGCACTCGACTGTCACTCGAGAGGTCGCGGGTTCGAGCCCCGTCGGCCCCGTGGCGATAGCAGGACCGGCATGCAGCACCGCGAGGTGCGGGTCAACCGGCCGAGCGCGCGCCGGGCGGAAACGCCGGCGCCGGCAGTACCGTTAGGCAGCAGCAGTGATTGCCCTGGTGGTGAAATTGGTAGACACGCCATCTTGAGGGGGTGGTGCCGCAAGGCGTAGCGGTTCGAGTCCGCTCCAGGGCATGGCACGCCACCGTAGCTCAGTGGTAGAGCACTCGATTCGTAATCGAGCGGTCGTCGGTTCAATCCCGACCGGTGGCTCTTGCGGTTCAGCTCCGACGTCTCGACGCAACGAAGGCCAGCCCGATCGGGCTGGCCTTCGTCGTTTTCGCTCACTGCGGTTGCGGCGATCGCTGCCCGCGTCACGACCCTTGCCGTGGCTGCCCGAGGCGCGTCGCGATCGCCTTGCTGAGCTGCGCCTCGAGCAACCCGGTGCTGCCGCAGTGCAGCGCATTCGACGACGTTCCGCCGTCGGGGATGAGCCATGCATCGACGAGCGTCGCGACGCGGGTCCCGGTCGCCGAGCTCGCGAGCTGCGAGCGGACGTTGGCGATGACCTGGCCGTTATCCGCCAGCGACCCGCCGGTCGCCGTCTCCCCGCAGGAGAAGAGGCGCGAGAGACGGGTCCCGTTGTACACGTTCCGCATCACGACCTTCGAGCGGCTCACCGCCCATATCGACGTGTCGGCCGCGTCGGGGAGAAGGCCGATGTCCGAATACGCACCGACCACCGCCCGCCACACGTCCGACCGCGGCGCCGCGAAGCTGGTCGAGACGCCGTTGTCCTGCTCGCGGTAAACGTTGCGACCCGCGTCGACGACATTGTGGTGCTCCTCCGTCGCGGATTGCGTCGACGCGCAGGCGGCGCCGGTGATCGCGACGCACCCGATTACCGTTAGGCGGGCGACGCGGCGCCGAAGCAACGTGTCAGCCAGCATGCGCATCGTCACCGAACCCTGTAGGGAATGTCGAGCTCGATGCTGACCTCGCGGCGGAGGCGTTCCTCGATCCCGCCATGGCTGACGCAGCGAATCGGGTCGCGCGAGACGCCATCGTTAGGCACGAGCGAGGCGTCGATCGTGGTCGAGATCGTCGAGCCGGTTCCGGTCGGGATCACCCGCGAGATGATTTCGGCGGTGATCCGGCCGTTGTTCGCCCGGGGCCCGACCTGGCCGTCGCCGCAATCGAAGGCGGCGGACAGCGGCTGGCCGTCGAACCGCGAGCGGAACACCGCATGCCGCTGGGCGACGACGCGCTGGGTGGGATCGACGGCCGCCGGCCCGAAGCCAAGCGTGTCGAACGCCGCGACGAGGGCCCTGAACGTCGAATCGGGTGGGGTCGGGAACGACGCCGTGGTCGGCGCCTCGGTCGTCCGGGTGATGCGGCCGCTCTGGTCGACCAGGACCGCCGGAGTCGTGTCCGGCGTCGCGTTAGGCGCGCCGCCGCTGGCGCAGCCGCCGGCCAGGAGCGCCATGGCGGCAGCGAGGAGGGTTCGCTCGGTTTTCAGCATCGTCTCGAGGGTGAAGGCCACCACTGTCACGCTCGCGGTGGAGCGCTCGCCAACATGCGGCGCGGCGCGCCGTCAGGCAAGCGGACTGTCGCTCGCCGGGTCGCCGCGCGGAAGCGTTAGGGTGAACTCCGAGCCCGCTCCGAGCTGGCTGACCACCGTCAGGTCGCCACCCATCGCCCGCGCGAGCTGGCGGCTGATGGCCAGCCCGAGCCCACTCCCCTCCGTCTCTCGCGTGAGTGCACGCTCCACCTGGACGAACGGCTCGAAGATCGCCTCGAGCTTGTCCGCGGGAATTCCGCGGCCGCTGTCGCTCACCGTGATCGCGACCGTCGTGTCGCCGGCGTTGCACGCGACGTCGATCCGCCCGCCACGCGGCGTGAACTTGAGCGCGTTCGACAACAGGTTCACGACGATCTGCTGGAGCTTCTCGGCATCGGCCATGACGGCAAGCGACTTCGGGGGCAGGCGGAGCTCATACGCCAGTCCCTTCGCCTGCAGCTGCGGCGCGACGAGCGCCTCGACTTCGCCGAGCGCCTCGGCGAGCAACACTCCGGTGATGTCGTACTGCAGGTAGCCCGTATCGAGCCGGGCGAAGTTCAGGACGTCGTTCACGACGCTGAGCAGGTGCCGCTGGCTGCGCCGGATGCGGCGGAGATCCTCGCGCTGCTCCGGAGTCACCGGGCCGCGCAACTCCATCTCGAGGAGCTCGGTGTAGCCGGCGATCGCGTTCAATGGAGTGCGAAGCTCGTGGCTCATCGTCGCGAGAAAGTCGCTCTTCGCCTGGTTCGCCGACTCGGCGTCGGCACGCGCACGCTCGGCGTCGCGGTAGAGCCGCGCGTTGTCGACGGCGAGTGCCGCGCGGCGCGCCAGCGATTCGGCGACCTCGAGGTCATCGACCGTGAAGCGCCGCCCGCTCTCGGCGCCGATCAACGTCAGCGCACCGAGAATCCGGTCGCGCGCGATCAATGGGACGATGATGACCGATCGCAGCTGCAGTGCACGGAGGATCTCGAGGTGGCCGGCATCGACGGCGCTGGCGGCGACCTGTTCCTCCGTCACCAGGGGATAGAACTCGGTCACCCCGGTGCGGAGCACGAGCGGCAGACCGTTAGGCGCGTCCGGCGGCGGGGCATAGCGCTCGCGCAGTGCGTGGGCGAGGGGGAGCTTGTCCGGGTCGCTGTGCGCGATCGCCAGCTGGCGCGCGACACCATCCTCGCCGACGATCTCGATGCCGCACCAATCGCCGAGTCGCGGCACCGCGAGTCGCGCGACCGCGGCGAGCGTCGTCTCGAAGTCGAGCGACGAGGCGAGAATGGTCGATGCTTCGTTGAGGAAGCGGAGGGCATTCTCGGCACGTTTGCGACTCGAGATGTCCTTCCATGTCGCCGCGAGGCCACCGTCGTCGGTAGGGTAGAGATACGTCTCGAGCCATGCGCCACCCGGACCTTCCATCTCGTACGATCGCGGCGAGCGATCGACCATCGCCGTCGCCGCCTCCCGCTCGAACGCGGTGTCGCGCAGGGCGGGGAACGCCTCCCACACTGAGCGGTTGGCGAGTCCGGGCGTCACGCCCGGCACCCACTCCTCGAATACCCGCCGTGCCGCCCCATTCACGTAGCGAAAACGCCATTCGGAATCGTAGATCACGAACGGATCGCTGATGCTCTCGAGGATGTAGCTGATGTCACGCTGCGCGCTCTCGACTGCCTGCCGCGCGCGCATCCGGTCGGCGAGAATGCGGTCCTGCGATTCCTGCTCGACGAGGTCGGCGTAGCGCCGTCGCTCGAGCCAGGCGAGATGCTCCCGTTTCTCGTACAGCTCGATGAACGCGCCGACCTTCGCGCGCAGCATGTCGGGATCGACCGGCTTGAACAAGTAATCGACGGCGCCCGAGGCGTACGCGGCGCTCACCTGCCGCCGATTGGCCTCGAGCGCCGTTATGAAGATGATCGGCGTCGAACGCGACCGGATGCGCGCCTTGATCAGCTTCGCCGTCTCGACTCCATCGGTGCCCGGCATCCGCACGTCGAGCAGCACGACAGCGAAATCCTCGCGTAGCAGCAACCGCAGCGCTTCAGCCGAGGTGCCCGCCCGCACGACCCGGTGGCCGAGCGGCTCGAGCACCGCCTCGAAGGCATCGAGGTTTTCCGGCTTGTCATCAACGATGAGCACCGTCCCCTTGCGCGGTCCGGCTTTTTCGTCGATGGAAAGTGCGGGCGGTGCGGCGTCAGTCACGGGGTCGGTTGCGCGGGTGAAGCGGGACGGAATCGTATGATAGCGCGCAGGCGTCCGCGCCGCCGCACGCCACCGGAAACGCGCAGCTTCGCACGTTGATTTTTGGCCGACGGGCGGGTACACTGGTGCAGTCGGGCGGAGCGGTTCTGGAGGTGCTGCGTTGCTCCGACCCGTGCGATTGCGGGCGTAATTCAGTTGGTAGAATGCCAGCTTCCCAAGCTGGACGTCGCCGGTTCGAGTCCGGTCGCCCGCTCCTTGTAAGTCGCTCTATCTTCACTCCAGAGGCCCGGGTCCACATCGTGGGCCCGGGCCCCGTTTCAGCACTTCGAGTGGAGCGAGGGCCGCGAAGTG
>JAICUE010000542.1 GCA_025936015.1 Gemmatimonadaceae bacterium | reverse complement strand
CCCGTACACCTGCTCGACAGGGCCGGTGCACCGGGCTATTCATTCGACAGATTCCCGCCGCGAGATCCCGCCGTGCCTGCATCCCGTCCCGACACCCTGGGCGCCCTCAAGCGCTCCCCTTTCGCCGCCGCCGCTCGCGCCCAGCGCACGGTGAAAGACGAGCTTCGCGCAAACCTCATCGAACGTCTCGGTACCGGCGACCCCGTGTTCGAGGGAGTCCTCGGCTACGAGGAGACGGTGATGCCGCAGATCGTCAATGCGCTGCTCAGCCGCCACAACTTCATCCTGCTCGGGTTGCGCGGCCAGGCCAAGTCGCGCATCCTCCGCGCGTTAGGCACCCTGCTCGACGACGCGATACCGGTGATCGCCGGCAGCGAGATCAACGACAATCCCTTTCGTCCGATCTCGAAGTTCGGGCGGCTGGCGCTCGAGGAGGGCGGCGACGACACGCCGATCGCCTGGCTCGAGCGCGATCAGCGCTACGTCGAGAAGCTGGCGACGCCGGACGTCACCATCGCGGACCTCATCGGCGACGTCGATCCGATCAAGGCGGCGCGCGGGGGTCACATCCTCGCCGATGAGCTGACGATTCACTACGGGATGCTCCCACGCGCCAATCGCGGAATCTTCGCGCTGAACGAGCTCCCCGATCTCGCCGGGAAGGTTCAGGTCGGGTTGTTCAACGTCATGCAGGAGGGTGACGTCCAGATCAAGGGCTATCCCGTCAGGCTCCCGCTCGACGTCCTGCTCTGCTTCACGGCGAACCCCGAGGATTACACCGCCCGCGGAAAGATCATCACCCCGCTCAAGGATCGCATCGGCAGCGAGATCCTCACGCACTATCCGGAAACGGTCGATCTCGGCATGGAGATCACCGAACAGGAGGCGTGGACGGGGCGCGAGGAGCTGGACGTTCGCATTCCCGACATCATCGCCGAAGTCGCCGAGCGAGTTGCCTTCGAGGCGCGCACCGATCGCCGGATCGACAAGCGGTCCGGCGTCTCGCAGCGCCTGCCGATCAGCCTTCTCGAGAACGTGGTATCGAACGCCGAGCGGCGCGCGGTGATGGCCGGCGAAGAAGCGGCGACCGCGCGCATCTCCGACGTCTACGCCGCCCTCCCCGCGATCACCGGAAAGCTCGAGCTCGAGTACGAGGGTGAGCTCGTCGGCGGTCACGTCATCGCTCGCGAGCTCATTCGCCGGGCGTCGGAAGCGACGTTCAAGGCGCGAGTGGGCGACGCGGAGGTCGATGAGATCGTGATGTGGTTCGACGGCGGCGGCGCGCTGCAGGTGACCGACGACGCGCCCGACGCCGCGCTCGCCGCGGCGTTCTCCAGCGTCCCGGGACTCGGCGACCTCGCGCGCTCTCCCCTGCTCGCCGGCGACGAGCCTGACGACGGCACCGTCGTCGCCGTGTCGGAGCTCGTGCTCGAGGCGCTGGTCGCGCGGAAGCGCGTATCCCGCTCCGACGCCGGCCGTTATGGCCGCGCGGTACCGGAGAAGCGGCGCCGCCCGAATGAAGACATGTTCGGTGGTGGCCTGAGCGCGTGACCGGGCGCGCCGCCGTCCGCCCTGCGGTGCAGGTGCGACCGGCGACGCCGGCCGATCTTGCGCACGTGATCGAGCTGCGGATGGCGCTCCTCCGCGAGCACGGCAACAACCCGATCTACGCTCGACTTCGCCCCGATGCGCGTGACCGCGCGCGACGGATGTTCGCCGCGCAGCTCGCCTCGCCTAACGAGCGAATTTTCCTCGCCGAATCGGGCGGCACCGTCATCGGCATCATCCGCTG
>JAICUE010000271.1 GCA_025936015.1 Gemmatimonadaceae bacterium | reverse complement strand
TGGCACGCGGGGCACTGAGATCGCGCGCGCATTCATCTTCAACCTCACAGTCCCATGACCTCCTCACGCCTGCAGGCACTTCACGACGCCGGGCAATCGCTCTGGCTCGATTACATCGATCGCACGATGCTCAGCAACGGCGATCTTGCCCGCCGCATCCGTGAGGACGCGCTCACCGGGATGACGTCGAATCCGACGATCTTCGAGAAGGCGCTCGGCGAAGGCTCGGCGTACGACGAGCAGCTCGCCGGCGCGCCGGGGAACCTCACGCCGTGGCAGCGCTTCGAGCTCGTCGAGACGACCGACGTCCGGAATGCCTGCGACATCTTCCGTCCGGTGTACGATGCGGCCAGGGGGGGCGACGGCTTCGTGTCGATCGAGGTGTCCCCGGGCTCGGCCAACGACTCTCACGCGACGATCGAGGAGGCGAAGCGCCTCTGGAAGACCGTCGACAGGCCTAACGTGATGATCAAGGTCCCGGGTACCGCGCAGGGGGCCGAAGCCGTCCGCCGGCTGATCGCCGAGGGAATCAACGTCAACATCACGCTGCTGTTCGCGGTCTCGGCGCACGAGCGGGTGATCGACGCGTACATCGATGGGCTCGAGGAGCGGATGAAGGCGGGGAAGCCGATCGACCGGCTGGCGTCGGTGGCGAGCTTCTTCGTCAGCCGGGTCGACACCGAGGTCGACAAGCGGATCGACGCGCTGATCGCCGCCGACGCGTCGAAGGCCGCGACGTTAGGCGCGCTCAAGGGAAAGGCGGCGATCGCCAACGCGAAGATGGCCTATGCGCTCTTCCAGAAGAAGTTCACCGGCGGCCGCTGGGACGCGCTGGCGGCGAAGGGCGCGGGGGTGCAGCGTCCGCTCTGGGCGAGCACGAGCACCAAGAACCCGGCCTATCGCGACGTCATGTACGTCGAGCAGCTGATCGGCCCGCACACGGTGAACACCCTGCCGCCGGCGACGCTCGACGCCTTCCGTGATCACGGCGAAGTGAAGCGCACGGTGGACCGCGACATGGATGTCGCCCGCAAGGTGCTGGCCGACCTCGAGGCCGCCGGGATCTCCATCGCCGACGTGACCGCCAAGCTCCTCAAGGACGGCATCGTCTCGTTCCAGAAGAGCTTCGACGGCCTGCTCGCGAACCTGGAGAAGAAGGTGCCGGCCGGCCGCCGTTAGGCAGCCGGCCAGGCGCTCACTCGCAGGTCAGCTTCCGGCTCACCAGGTCGAGCGTGCACGGCGTCTGTCCCACGAGGACGGACGCCGTTTGCGTCCCGTTGAACGTCACTTCCACATGCCGGCTCGACGTGCGCCCCTTGCGCCCGCTGCCATTGTCGGCGACGGTGGTCAGGGTGATGTCGTGGGTGATCGTTCCCGAGAGCGGAAACGGGTTTGCCGAGTGCGGAAGGGCATAGACCACCGACGAGATCCTGTCGATCGAGTGGAGACGCGTGCGGCGGGCGACACCATCGTTCACGATGTGCGCGCTGTCCGAGCGCGTCCCGACGCCGTTCCACGTGCGCTGCGTCTCCGCGCCGGCGAGGCCGCTGACGGTCATCGTCCGCATCGTGTTCAGCCACGCGGTGCGACCATCGCGGCTCAGCGTGCCTGACAGCGCAGTCTCGTAGTTGATCGAGTCGGTCGCCGTCGCGCTGTAGCTCGACTGCACCGCGCCCCCCGCATACACCGCATACGATCGATCGAGCGTGAGCCCATCCTGATTGGTGATCGTCGGGCAAACAAAACGCCCGGCTGCCGCCGAGAACGAACAGCCACCGCCGCCGATCCCCTGCGCGGGTGCGCTCGCCATCGGCAGCCCGGCCAGCGCTTCGCCGCCGAGCATCTCGCCGATGTCCTGCACCGTCGCGTCGGCGGCGTCGTTGGCCGCGTCGCGAGTGACGACCGCGTCACTCAGCGCAGCGGTCGGGGCGGTCGAGTCTGCGCACGCGGCGACGACAGCCACGAGCGCGGTGAACACCAGTCGGGTCGAGATGCTGTACTTCATCGGGGGTCTCCTGAAGGTTGGATCGTCACCAGCCTGCTTGGGCCGTGGGACGCCGGCCGCCGCCCGCCGTTAATATCAGGAGGCGCGACCGTGCTGCCGCGAGTGGCCGCGCGCACGTCTTGCCCTGAAAATTCCCGCCCGATACATATTCGCTTCCCGGCTGACCGCCCGCCGTTTCCAGCAAACACCGAATCCGTGCCGAACCGCCATACCCGTCGCACCAAAATCGTCTGCACCCTCGGCCCGGCGTCGAGCAGCCGCGAACAGCTCCGCGGCTTGATGGACGCCGGCCTCAACGTCGCTCGCCTCAACTTCTCCCACGGCACGCACGACCAGCATCTCACGCTGATCGAGACTGTTCGCGAGGTCGCGCGTGAGGCGAATTGTCCCATCGCCATCCTCGGCGACCTGCAGGGCCCACGCATCCGCGTCGGCGATCTTCCGGCGCCCGTCACGCTCGAGGAGGGGACCGACGTCGTGCTCGTCCACGAAGACGACGCGCGCCCGGGCGACATCCCGACGACCTATGCCGGCCTCGCCGGCGACGTCCACGTCGGCGACCGCATCCTGCTCGACGACGGCCTCCTCGAGCTGATGGTGCTCGACGTGACCAACGGTCGCGTGAGCTCGCGGGTCGTGCACGGCGGTCTGCTGAAGAGCCACAAGGGAATGAACCTCCCCGGGATCGACGTCAGCGCGCCCTCGATCACCGAGAAGGATGAAGCGGACATCAGGTTCGCCGTCGAGCACGGGCTCGAGTATCTCGCGCTGAGCTTCGTCCGGCGCGCCGAGGACATCGTCGCGCTGCGGAAGCTCGTCCCGCGCGACATGCTCATCGTCGCCAAGATCGAGCTCGATGTCGCGCTCCGGAACATCGAGTCGATCACCGAGGCCACCGACGGCGTGATGGTCGCCCGCGGTGATCTCGGCGTCGAGCTTCCCTTCGAGGAAGTCCCGCTCGCCCAGAAGCGGATCATCCAGGTCGCAAACCGGCTCGGCAAGCCCGTCATAACGGCGACGCAGATGCTCGAGTCGATGGTCACGCATCCGCGCCCGACGCGCGCCGAGGCGAGCGACGTCGCCAATGCGATCCTCGATGGAACCGATGCCGTGATGCTGTCGGCCGAGACGGCAGCCGGCGCCTTCCCGCGACTCGCGGTCGAGGCGATGAGCCGGATCATCCACGAAGTGGAGACGCACACGCGTCCCAGCGCGTCGCTCAGCCCCGAGCATGCGATCGCCGACGAGATGCGAAAGGTCGGCGCGACGAAGACCGAGGATGCGATCGCCGCCGCGACAGCCGCCGCGGCGCGGATGATCGGCGCGCCGTGCGTCGTCGTGTTCACGAAGAGCGGCTTCACCGCGCGCATCGTCAGCTCGTTTCGCCCGAGCGTCCCGATCCTCACGCTCACCGACGTCCAGCGGACGTATCGGCAGCTCGTGCTGGTCTGGGGCGTCGTCCCCGAGCTGGTTCCGCACTGCGACACGTATGACGAGATGGTGCATCACGCGCTCGCCGGTGTCCGCCGCCTCGAGCTCGGCAGCAAGGGCGATCGGGTGATCGTGACCGCGGGGGTCCCGTTCGATACGCCGGGCGCGACGAACCTGATGAAGGTCGAGAAAGTCTGATGGGCGCCGCGCCTAACGCTCGCGTGAGGCGGCGCGGGCCGTGAGCGAGTCGTGCGGCTGACCTTCCTCGGCACCGGCACCAGCTTCGGGGTGCCACAGATCGGCTGCCATTGCGAGGTCTGCCGCTCCCCCGATCCGCGTGACAAGCGCACGCGCGTCGGTGCGTACATCGAAACGCGCGGAGGAATGCGCATCCTGATCGACACCCCGCCCGAGCTGCGGTTGCAGCTCGTCGCGGCGGGGATCGATCGCGTCGACGCGGTGCTCTACACGCACGATCACGCCGACCATCTTCACGGCATCGACGACCTCCGCGCGATCAACGTGCGGCGCGATGGCGCGCTGCCGATGTACGGCGCACCGGACACACTCGAGCGCATCGCCAGGAAGTTTCCCTACATCTTCGACGACAACATGCGGCCGCTCCCGGGCACGTCGAAGCCCGAGGGCAAGCTGCACCCGATTCCCGCTGGCGTCCCGACGACGATCGGCGACATCGACGTGATTCCCGCCGCCCTCCCGCACGGGCTGATCACCGTCTACGGCTACCGGATCGGTCCTCTGGCGTATATCACCGACGCGAAGTCCGTCCCGGCGGACGTGATCGCGCTCATGCGTGGCGCGAAGGTCCTCGTGATCAACGCGCTGTTCCGCACCGAGCATCCGACGCACCTCAGCGTGCCCGAAGCGGTTCGGGTCGCGAACGAGATCGGCGCCGAGCGAACTTTTCTGACGCACCTGACGCACGACAACTTCCACGCCGACCTCGAGGCCGAGCTGCCGCGAGGAATCGCACCGGCGTTCGACGGCTTGACGGTGCGGGTCGAGTGATGACCATCGATCATCCCGAACGGGAGACCGCTCGGGAGCCGTCAGGCCGGAAGCTCCTCGCCCGGGGAGCTTCAGACGATCGGTTGATGGAGCTTCAAAATCGCCTTTCCACTGTCCTGGCAATCCAGCCTAACGATCCATGCTGACTCTCGACTTCTCGAACATGATTGCCCGCCCCAACACCGCGGCGGGCACGGCGATTCCGGAATCGGCGTG
>JAICUE010000585.1 GCA_025936015.1 Gemmatimonadaceae bacterium | reverse complement strand
GCGAGTTCGCGCCCGTTGGGCGTTCGCTCACCGTCTCGTCGAAGCGAAAGGCGACCTCCTTCGGCTTCGCGTTCACCGCGCCGGTGTCGGGGGTGACGGCAAGCAGCTGCGGCGGCGCGTGATCCTCCGGACCTCCCGGCGGTGCCGATCCGATGTGCGCGCAGCCGGACGCGGTGACCACCGTCAACAGCGCCGCGACGAGCGGCGTCGAGGCGATCTGCCTGACGATCGCCGCCCTCACGCGCCGGCCAGCGATTGGACGAGCGCGGCGAGGTGCTCGCGCTTCGCCGTCCACTGATCGC
Organism: Gemmatimonadaceae bacterium; assembly: GCA_025936015.1. Classification (GTDB taxonomy): domain Bacteria; phylum Gemmatimonadota; class Gemmatimonadetes; order Gemmatimonadales; family Gemmatimonadaceae; genus JABFXC01. Next base: position 1,220 of record JAICUE010000585.1, on the reverse strand, counting down.
GCTTCGCTCGCTCGCTCTCGACGACCTCGGGTTTCGCCTTGCTGGTGAACCCCGGGCTCGCGAGCCGCTTCTCGAGTGCGCCGAGCTGCTTCTCGAGCTCGGCCAGCTCCCTGGCGTATTTCATTCGTTCGCGGGGGATGTCGATTGCGCCGTCGAGGATCATCGCGACAGTCGCGCCGCCATGGACCGCCGCCTTCGCGTTAGGCGCTCCGGCCGGCACGGCCTCCCACGACAGCGTCGCGCGCGACAGCCGCTCGATCACCGGTGCCTCCTCGCGGAGGATCGCGGCGAGCCGCCGCGTGCCGTCGGTGTCCCCGGCGTCGTCGCGCATCGCGAGGTGCACCGCCACCGGCTTGCCCGGCGCGATGGCGAAGTCGGAGCGCAGCTGCCGGATGCGGACGATGACTTCCTGCACGAGCTCGAAGCCGGTTGGCTCGTCGCCGGCGCCGCGTCGCACCGGCCACCCCGCGCGCGCGACGAACTCGCCGTCGACGTGCCCCGGGAGACGCTGCCATAACGCTTCCGTGATGAACGGGACGATCGGATGCAGCAGCCGCAGCGCCTGGTCGAAGGAGTGAACCAGCACTGCCCGGGCGACGTCGCGGTCAGGACCACTCGCCTGCAGCCGGGCCTTGACCGCCTCGACGTACCAGTCGGCGAGCTCGTTCCAGACGAAGCGGCGCGCGCTCTCGGCGTATTCGTTGAGCCGCATCCCGGCGCGGCGCTGATCCTCCGGCCAGGCGCCGCTCGGCGGGCGCGCCGGGCCTAACGCTGCGTCGCATTCGGCGATGGCGACGTCGAGCCGGGTCAGGATCCACCGGTCGGCGCGCGTCAGGCGCGCGGAATCGATCGCGTCGAGCGGGAGGACGCGCTCCTCGCCGGCGGCGGTGAGCAGGAAGCGCGCGATGTTCCAGAGCTTCGTCGCGAAGTTGCGGCCCGGCGCGAAGGTCTTCTCGAGGTCGGCCGGATCGAAGATCGCGTCCGCGCCCATGCCCAGCCCGGACACGATCGTCCAGCGCAGTGCATCGGCGCCGTAGCGGGCGACGACGTCGAGCGGGTCGATGCCGTTGCCTAACGACTTCGACATCTTCCGGTGCTGGGTGTCGCGGGCGGTGCCATGGAGATACACCGTGTGAAACGGCGCGTCGCCCATGAACCGGAACCCGGACATGATCATCCGCGCGACCCAGAAGAAGAGGATCTCCGGGGCGGTCACGAGG
>JAICUE010000508.1 GCA_025936015.1 Gemmatimonadaceae bacterium | reverse complement strand
GGCGGACTACCGCATCGTCTATCAGAGCGACCCGGCGACGCGAGCGCGGGAGTACGATTGGTCGGCGGCACACTACGACCGCGTCGTGCTCGACCGGGCGGACACCATCTCGGTGCCGGAGTACCGGCGGCGCAATCCGACGATCGAGCTCTATCGCTACGCGCTGCTCTGGACCGCGGTGCGGCCGGGCGAGGAGAAGCGCGACGATCCTGCGGTCTCGTACGTCGCGGACATGCAGCGGTGGTACGCCGCGCACCGCAACCTGAACATCGAATCGGCCTTTCTTCACGACGCGCGCAAGTGTCCGGCGCCGGCGCCGGTCACCGCTGGCTGCCGGGTCCAGATCAAGATCTGGACGCAGCAGCGGTGGGTCACCAACCCGGGCGACGCGGGTGCGCGGCGCTACCACGCCGACCGGCTCCGCGCGCTCGCCGCCGATGTCAACGGACTGTTCGTCGACGAGCATGGGTCGGGAGACATTCGCGGCGCGCTCGATGGCGTGTCGATCCGCGAGTATCCGCAGCGCGCCGATTTCGAGCGGGACGTGGTCGCGATGCTCCGGTCGACGCGTGCAGCGTTAGGCAGCGGCAAGCGGCTGCTGCTCAACACGGCCGAATGGCATACGGCGTGGGATCGCGAGATGATCGCGGCGGCGGGAGGGACGCACGCCGAGCAGCTGAACGACGCGACGAGCGCGCAGGCGGTGGAGCGCTGGAATTTCCTCGACGGCGTCATCGCCGATGGAGCGACCGTCGACGTGAGCCCGAAGCGGGAGCTGCCGTCGGGGTACAGCGCCGGCAATTCGGCGACCGCGACGGATCGCCGGCAGCTCTGGCAGCTGGCGAGCTATTACATGGTCGTGCCGGCGGGGAAGCCCGATGGCGTCGCGCTCAACCTGGGGCCGAAGTGGGACCGGCCGTTCTCGGAACGCTGGATGGGAGCGGTCGAGGTTGACCTCGGCGCTCCGCTGGGGGAGCGCGAAGTCGCCTTCGACGTTCCGGCGCCGAGCGGGCATGGCGACCGTGCGCGGGTCTGGATGCGCGAGCTCGAGCGGGCGGTGGTGCTGGTGAGGCCAGCGGACGCGAGTGGTGACGGGGAGTTTGGCGACGCGACCGCGGTGCCGGTGCCGTTCGTGAAGGCGGGCGTCTACCGCCCGGTCGCCGCGGACGGCACGGTCGGCCCCGGTCTCGACCGATTAGTGCTTCGCGCGGGGGAGGCCGCGATACTCCTCAAGCCCGCCGCGCGGTAGGTGTTGCGTCGACGCAACAGTGGTATCGGACGTGCGTTTGTGACGGGGGTCATCTGGAGCAACCCCACCGTCGCAAAGGCCTGTACCGATGTCGAGTGGCGCCGCAAATTCAACAAGGGAAAAAGCAGCGAACACGGCAGTGAAAACGACGACCCACCATTTCACGGTGGACGTCGAAGAACACTTCCAGGTCAACGCGTTCGAGCGGGTTGTCCAGCGATCGGACTGGCCGTCGCATCCGAGCCGTGTCGAGCGGAGCATGGACGTGCTGCTGGACCTGCTCGCGCGGCACGAGGCGACGGCGACGTTCTTCGTCCTCGGGTGGGTCGCGCTGCGCCACAAGCGGCTGGTTCGCCGGCTCGTCGACAACGGACATGAGGTGGCGTCGCACGGGTTCTGGCACCGCCGGGTCACGACGCTGACGCCGGAGGAATTTCGCGCCGACATTCGCCATTCGAAGGCGGTGATCGAGGACGCGGCCGGGGTGCAGGTCGAGGGGTTCCGCGCACCGAGCTTCTCGATCGTGCCGGGACGCGAATGGGCGTTCGACGTCCTGCTCGAGGAGGGCTACTCGTACGACTCGAGCATCTTCCCGATCCGCCGTTCGGGATACGGATACCCGGGTGCGCCGACGGCGCCGTACACCATCGAGCGACGCGCTGGGTCGCTGCGCGAATATCCGCTGACGACGCTGCGCGTGTTCGGACTCCGCGTACCGGCGGCGGGCGGAGGATATCTGCGGCAGTTCCCCCTCGGAGTGATTCGCC
>JAICUE010000371.1 GCA_025936015.1 Gemmatimonadaceae bacterium | reverse complement strand
GCACATCGTGATTCAGGATCACGGTGATGAAGTGTGGGTGCGCCACCTCCGGATTCGGGAACTGCCATGAGGCGGAACTGATACTGCCTCACGGCCGGAGCAGTTTCACCGGTCGCCTCTCCTGAGGCGTCGGAGCACACCAGCTCATTCCTACTTCAAGGCTCGCCGAATGTCGCACATTCGCCTCTCCCCGCCCATCGATCGCCGTGACTTTCTGAAGACTGCTTCCGCCGCTGGCGCCGGCGCCCTCGTCGCGTCGCGCGCCGCGCCGCTGCTCGCCTTCGCCGGGTCGCCTAACGCGAAGGTCGTCGTCGCCGTGGTGGGGCTCAACGGGCGCGGCGATGTCCACCTCCAGAACTTCGCGCTTTCACCCAACTCCGAAGTCGCGTACGTGTGCGACGTCGATTCACGGGTGCTGGCCAAGGCAGCGGATACGGTCGGCAAGCTGCAGTCCCGGCGCGCGGCTGCGATCGGCGACTTCCGTCGCGCGCTCGATGACCGGAATGTCGATGCGATCGTCATCGCGACGCCCGACCACTGGCACACGCCGATGGCATTGCTCGCGCTCGAGGCCGGGAAGCACGTCTACGTCGAGAAGCCATGCGGACACAACCCGCGCGAAGGCGAGATGCTGGTGGCCGCGCAGAAGCGCACGGGGAAGGTGGTCCAGATGGGCAACCAGCAGCGCTCGGCGCCGCGGTCGATCGAGGCGATCGCGATGATCCGCGATGGCGCGATCGGGCGGCCGTATCTCGCGCGCGCGTGGTACGCGAACACTCGCGGCAGCATCGGCACCGGCAAGCCGGCGCCGGTCCCGCAGTGGCTCGACTACGATCTCTGGCAGGGGCCCGCGCCGCATACGCCGTATCGCGACAACGTCATCCACTACAACTGGCACTGGTTCGCCCGCTGGGGAACCGGGGAAATCTGTAATAACGGTACCCACGAGATCGACGTCTGCCGCTGGGCGTTAGGCACTGGCTATCCGCTCAAGACCACCTCGAGCGGTGGACGCTATGCCTTCGCCGACGATTGGGAGTTTCCCGACACCCAGGACGTCACCTTCCAGTTCGAGGGGAATCGCGAGATCGTCTGGCAGGGACAGAGCTGCAACGGCTTCACTCCCAGCGGCAAGGGACGAGGCTCGACGATTCACGGAACCAGCGGCACCGCCTTCATCGACCGCAACGGCTACACCTTCTACGACATGCAGAACAAGGTCGTGAAGGAATCGAATGGCGACGAAACGGCGAACCCGCTCGACACGCGCGCCCCCGACCGGCTGACCGGGCTGCACATCGCCAACTTCCTCGACGCCATTCGCAACGGCGCCGCGCTCCATTCCCCGATCGCCGAAGGACACCAGAGCGTCCTGCTCTGCCACCTCGGCAACATCGCGCAGCGGCTCGGGACGCCGGTGCTCACCGACCCGGCGAGCGGCCAGCCCGCGGGGTCGCCGGATGTGGCCGCACTCTGGAGCCGCGAGTACGACCCGCGCTGGCAACCACCGGCTGACCGGAGCACGCATGGCTGATTCGCCACTTCCCCGCCGGGATTTTCTCGCCCTTGCAGCGTTAGGCCTCACGGGATGCGCGACCGGCGGACTGTCCGGTGCGTCTCCCGCGTCAGGAGCGGCGGCCGCCGCTGGCCGCGAACCGGGCGCGGCGCCGGTCGCGTCGGGCACGAGCACATCGCCCGCGAGCCCGCTGCTCAAGCTCGGGGTCGCCAGCTACTCGCTGCGCAACTTCCCGCGGGCGCGGATGATCGAGATGGTGAAGGCGCTTCGCACCCCGTGGGTCAACCTCAAGTCGTTCCACCTGCCGTACGAGCAGTCGCCCGCCGAGATCGCCGCGGCGCGACGCGAGATCGAGGAGGCGGGTCTCACGATCGTCGGCGGCGGGACGATCACCTTCGACCGGGACACCGACGCCGGCGTCGCCCGCTACTTCGACTACGCCCGCGCCGCGGGGATGCCGCTCATCGTCGCGACGATGGACCCCGCGGTCCTCCCGCGCGTCGAGGCACACGCGAAGCGTTATGACATCAGCGTCGCGATCCACAATCACGGTCCGGAGGATCCGCACTTCCCCTCGCCCTACGACGTGCTGAAGGCCGTGCGGTCGCTCGACCGGCGAATGGGGCTGTGCATGGACATCGGCCACAGCGTTCGTGCCGGCGCCGACGTCGTCCAGGCCGCCGCGGACGCCGGCCCGCGCCTGCTCGACATCCACGCCAAGGATCTCCGCGATCTCCACGACAAGGAGAGTCAGTGCATCGTCGGCGAAGGCGCCATCCCGATCGCCGCGCTCTTCCGCCAGCTCATCGCCATGCGCTACCCGGGCTACGTGAATCTCGAGTACGAGATCGAGCCCGACGATCCGCTGCCGGGGATGCAGCGCTCCTTCGCCTGGATGCGCGGCGCGCTTGCGGGAATTGGAGTTCGCGATCCCGCCTGAGCCGCCGCATCCGGCCGCCTCGACGGCTGGACCGTTAGGCGCTCCCCCTCATTGCGCGGCGATGACGCGGATGCTGTCCGTACCCGGCTGGTCGAATCGCGCAGTGAACGGAAGCATGTACGGCGGCGGCACGACATAGATCACCGGCGCCGGAGCGATGATCGACAGGTGAGAGTTCAGCGTGCAAGCCCGGTTCGTGGGCATGCTCGTGACGACGAAGCTAACGCCGTCGAACGTCGGCCGCGTGTCGACTGCCACCGCCGAGTCGCACGACGACCGGGCGTACTCGAACGAGATGCGGATGCTGTCGCCGGGTGACGCGCTCGCCGGGGCCTGAATGTCGTAGATCATCAGCTGCTGGCGCGCCGAGGGTGCGTTGCTGTCGCTGCACGCCGCGGCGGCGATCGCCACCGCCATCACTACCACCACACAATTGCGCATTGGAACCGTCCTCCCGGACCGTTATGACCGCGCCGACCGGTCATCTCGCGATCGGCGCGCTGGCCAGAGTCATAACCTGCTCACTCCGGGATCGGTCACTCGACGGTGATCACCGTGCGCACACCGGCACTCCGGCGACCTCGGCTGACGCCGCGCGGTCACCGACGCTCATCGTGCACTGAATCTCGACGCTCTCGCGCTTCACGGTCGCCTTCCAGCCGTTGTCACCGGCATCCACCGGACCGGCGAGGCTCACGCCATTCGAGAAGGTGAAGCCGAGCGCGGCGACGTTCGGCTGGTAGCTGCCATGCGTCGCGCGATACTGCTCCTCAGCGGTCTGAAGACTTCGCAAGTCGGTCTTCATCTCGGCCACATAGGCCTTCTGCTTCGTGTTCGCGAACTTCGGGATCACGATCGCGGCGATGATTCCAATCACGATCAGGCCGAAGAACCCGACCACCACGGCGATCAGGCAGCCCTTGAGCACCCTCCCCGCGCCGCTCCCCTTGCGCGCGATCGGCGGGACGGCGAACTGCGTCCCGCAGTCAGGACACGCGACCGCGTCCTTCGGAATG
>JAICUE010000358.1 GCA_025936015.1 Gemmatimonadaceae bacterium | reverse complement strand
GGAAGACCGTCGACGAGCCCGATCGGCTGCGACATCGCCGGCACGCCCGAGAGGTTCGCGGTAACGGTGAAGATGTCGCTGAGGTACATCGAGAGCGGGTCTGCCGCCTTGGCGCCGAGCTCGAAGGCAGGGGTCGGCGTTGTCGGGGTGAAGAGCAGGTTGACGCCGCTCGCGAACACCTTGCGGAAGTCATCGGCGATGAGCGTCCGAACCTGCTGCGCCTTGCGATAGTAGGCGTCGTAATAGCCGGCGGAAAGCACGTACGTTCCGAGGAGGATGCGCCGGGTGACCTCCCGGCCGAAGCCGTGGGAGCGCGTCGCTTCGTAAGTTCCGGCGAGGGTGTCGGCGGGTTCGCGGAGTCCGTAGCGCACCCCGTCGAAGCGCGCGAGGTTCGAGGATGCTTCGGCGGGCGCGATGATGTAGTAGACGGGTATCGCGAGCTCGGTGTGCGGGAGCGAGACATCGCGCACCTCGGCGCCGAGCTGGCGGAAGATCTCGAACACCCGCTCGCATCGCGCCCGGATGCGGGCGTCGAGAAAGTCCGGGAAATATTCCTTTGGCTTGCCGATCACGAGGCCGGCGAGCGACGCCCCCTTCGCGTCGCCATAACGCTCGACCGGGACGTCAGCGCTCGTCGCGTCCATCGGATCGTGGCCGGCGATCGCTTCCATGCCTAACGCCGCATCGTCGACCGTCGCGCCGAAGACGCCGATCTGGTCGAGGGACGACGCGAACGCGACGAGTCCATAGCGGCTCACGCGTCCGTAGGTCGGCTTGACGCCGACCACCCCGCAGAACGCAGCGGGCTGGCGCACCGAACCGCCGGTTTCCGAGCCTAACGCGATCGGCACCATGCCGGCGGCGACCACCGCCGCGGAACCGCCCGAGGACCCGCCGGGAACGCGCGACGCGTCGCAGGGGTTGCGCGCCGGCCCATAGGCGCTGTTCTCGGTGGACGATCCCATCGCGAACTCGTCCATGTTCGTCTTGCCGACGATGACGGCGCCGGCGTTGCGCAGCCGGGTGACCGCGGTCGCCTCGAAGGGGCTGACGTAGTTCTCGAGAATGCGCGACCCGCAGCTCGTCGGCAACGTCGTCGTCGCGATGTTGTCCTTGAGCGCGACCGGGACGCCGGTGAGCAGTCCCGGGTTCGGAAAGTCCGACGTCGACTCGTGATGCCGCGCCTCGTGAAGCGTCGCCTCGCGGTCGGTCCAGAGCAGTGCGTTCAGCCCTTCGGGGCCGACACGGGCGAGGTCCCCGCGGGCGAATGCCTCACGGGCGGCGCGCTCGGGGGTCAGGTCGCCATCGCGAACGGCGGTGGTGATGGCGCGTGCGCCCAACGGCGACGGAGTGGCCCGATCGCTCACGCGTCGTCCGCCACGTCGTCGTCCGCCGACGCACCGGCGTTCTCATGCGAAGCGAGCCGGGGGACGAGAATGAGACCGTCGCGAAGCGACGGTGCGAAGTCGCCTAACGGCCTGGCGAGCGGAACCGGCGGACCGGAGTCGACGCGAAGCGGCATGCCCGACGCGCCGACTCCGGCAGCCTCGGCGACGCCTTCCGTCTTGACCTTCTCGAGGATCGACATGTGGTCGAGGATCCGATTGAGCTCGCCAACGAGCTCGGCGGCGCGCGACTCGCTCACACCGAGCCGAGCGAGTCGCGCGACGTGCTTGACGTCATCGATGGTGACCGACACTCAGTCCCACTCCCGTTCGAGGCCCGCGTACGCGACGACGAGGCGCTTCCGCCCGATCGCCTCATCGTCGAAATCTACCGTCACCTTGGTGTCCTTGCCCGTCCCGGCCAGCTCGGTGATGACGCCGCCGCCGAAGCGGGAATGCTTCACGCGCTCGCCCTTCACGTAGCGCGGCGAGTCCTGCGAGGCTTCGACGTCCATGTCGATCGCCGGCTTGCGCCAGCCGCTGCCTAACGGAGACCCCGGGCGCCGTAGCGAGGGCGGCTGCGGAAGTACGGTCCGCCCGGTCGCACGAAGGCGCATCGTCGCTTTCGTCTCGACCAGGCTCACCGCCAGCGGCGTGAGGAAGCTCGAAGGAATCGACGGCATCGTCTCGCCGTTCCGCCGCCGGCTCCGGGCGTGGGTCAGGTACAGCTTCTCCTCGGCGCGGGTGACCGCGACATAGAAGAGCCGGCGCTCCTCTTCGAGCATCTTCGGATCATCGAACGCGCGAGCGAGCGGGAACAACCCATCCTCGAGTCCCGTTACGAAGACCACGGGAAACTCGAGCCCCTTCGCGTTGTGCACCGTCATCAGGGTGATCGCGTCGGCGTCGGGGTCGAGCTTGTCGAGATCGGCGACGAGCGACGCGCGCTGGAGGAAATGCTCGAGCGGAGTGAGCCCGACTTCCCCACCCTCCTCGATCACCGCTTCGGCGGCGCCGGTGACGAGCTCGCGGACGTTCTCGATGCGCTCCTCCCCTTCAGGCCCCTCGGCCCGCAGATGCTCGACGTAGCGAATCGCATCGATGAGGTCGCGGAGGATCGCGTCGACGCTATCGGTGCGCGCGCGCTCGCGGAAGCCGAGGATGACGCGGGCAAAGTCGCCTAACGCGGTGCGGGCGGCCGCACGGATGCCGTCCTGCAGGTCGGCGCGCGTCGCGGCGGTGAGCATCGGGACGCCGGCGGCTCGGGCGCGCTCCGACAGGATCTCGATGGTCGTCTCGCCGAGCCCGCGGCGAGGGACGCTGACTGCGCGGCGGAACGCTTCGTCATCGGCGGGATTGCCGATGAGCTTCAGGTACGACATCAGGTCGCGGATTTCGCGCCGGTCGTAGAACCGCACCGACCCGATCAGGCGGTAGGGGAGCGCCTGCTTGCGAAGCGCCTCCTCCATCGAGCGGCTCTGCGAGTTCGTGCGATAGAGGATCGCCGCGTCGCGGAGCTGCATCCCGGCGTTCGACTGGCGCCGGGCGAGGATCTCGTCGACCACGTAGTCCGCTTCGTCGCGATCGTCGAGGGCGCCGGCGACGGTGATCGCTTCGCCTTCCGGACGGGTTGGACGCAGGGTCTTGCCGCGCCGCTCGGTGTTCGCGGCGATGATCGCGTTCGCGACGCGAAGGATGCCGGGGGTCGAGCGATAGTTCTCCTCGAGGCGCACGACCTTCGCGTTGGGAAAGTCCTTCTCGAAGTCGAGGATGTTGCGGATGTCCGCACCGCGCCAGCCGTAAATCGACTGATCGTCGTCGCCGACGACGCAGACGTTCTGGTGCTCGCTGCCGAGCAGCTTCACGAGCTGGTACTGCGCGTGGTTCGTGTCCTGGTACTCGTCGACGAGGATGAACTGGAATTTCGAGCGGAGCTCGGCGTGGAACGCCGGGCTCTCGCGAAGCATCCGCACCGGCAGGACGAGCAGGTCGTCGAAGTCGACGGCGTTCGCGGCGCGGAACGCGGCTTCCAGATCGTCGTAGACCTGCGACGTCGCCTTCGCGAATGGATCGCTGGCGAGCTTCGCGTACTCGGCCGGAGAAACCAGTGCGTTCTTCGCGCTCGAGATCGCGCCATGAATCGCTTTCGGCGTGAACTGCTTCGCCGAGATCGAGCGCCGCTCCATCACCCGCTTGACGACGTTGAGCTGGTCGTCTTCGTCGTAGATCGTGAAGCCACGATCGCGACCGACGATGTG
>JAICUE010000164.1 GCA_025936015.1 Gemmatimonadaceae bacterium | reverse complement strand
GAGCCCGGTGGCCGGATCGAAGTCTCCGGGGGCGGGGCCCTGGTGGCGCCCCCCGAGGCGCGAGTGCTTGGCGACGGGCCGTGGGCGTGGATCACGGTCAGCGATACCGGCATCGGAATCGGCTCCGAGATGCAGGCGACCGTATTCGATCCGTTCGTGCAGGTGGATGGCGGCCGAACGCGTGAAGCGGGGGGCACCGGGCTCGGTCTCGCGATCAGCCGGCGGCTCGCGCGACTGATGGGCGGCGACCTCACCCTCGAGAGCACGTTAGGCACCGGCTCGTCGTTCACCGTCTGGCTCCCTTCACCCGTACCCGCATCGGCGGGTCGCGCGGAAGAGCCGGCCGCCGCTCGAGCGGCCCGGGCGCAGCGCGCGTCGAGCGAGCATCGCGCGCACGGTCTTCGCGACATCGGCCTCGCGCTGCGCGAGGAGCTCGAGCAAATCCTCGAATCGTACACCGCGCGCATCCGCGCCGACGCCGAGTTCGTGAACGTGCGGCGGACGAGCCAGGCGCTGATCGAGGATCACGCACTGGCCTTCTTCGCCGACATCTCGCAGTCGCTGGTCGCGGCCGACCACGCAGCTGCCCTCGATCCACTAAGCCCGGTCGACAGCGCGTCGATCCTCCGGCGGGTTGCCGAGCTTCACGGCCAGCAGCGGCGGCGCCTCGACTGGTCGGAGCACCAGCTCGCGCGCGGGTACGCCCTCATGCTCGACGAGCTGACGGCCCGCGTCGAACGCTACGCGGCCGGCCCGTCGTCCGATGCGACCTTCGCGTTAGGCATGATTCGCGGGATGGTGAACCAGGCGCGGACGATTTCCCTCGCCGCATTTCGTGCGGCGGCGAAGGAGTGACCGCGGCGACCGCCGGGCGGGCCGGGATGCGCTGGTCGTCTACCGCGGCAGCGCGAAGATAAAAGGTTGCTGCACGACCTGTCGGACGCGCCGGCCCTGAAGAGTCGCCGGGACGAAGCGCATCGACGGGAGCACCTCGCGCACCGCCTCGGTGAACATTTCGTGCGACGACCTCAGCACCTTGAAGGTGTTCATCTCGGGCACCCCCATCGTGTCGACGACGAACTGCACGAGGACATTGCCCTCGGTGTGCGCATCGCGGAGCGCCGGCGGATACACCGGCCGCTCGCCGCTGCGCGGCATCACCGGCTTCGTGACCTGGAACTCGAAGTACGCCCCCTGCGTGGGAACGACTGCGTCCGCCGCCGGGAATTCGCCCACGCACCTGGGCGAAAAGGCGGCGGCGAGGCTGATCGGACCCGAAGGTGGCTTCGTCGTGAATTGCGGGAGCTCCGCCCTCGCGCCAGCAACCGCCAGGCGCGCGGCCAGCGGTATCTGCGCCTGTGCGATTCCGGCTGGACGCGCGCGGACATCGTCGCTCGAGATGGTCAGGACCACGTGCGCCGCGGAATCATCGGGGGTGGCCGGGCGGAAGCGTCGTGTCAGCGTCGCGGTCATCTCGGCGAGGAACGGTGCGACAGAGGCACTGTCGGCCCCAGCCGCCTGCAGCGTTACCGGAGGACATCTCACCCCCGCGACGATGCGCATCGGCAACCAGCCTCGTTCGCTGAGACAGCTCTCGTACGCCGCCGTGTGAGCCGCGGCGCTCATTCCGCGCGCCATCCCCTCGGCGCGGACCTCGCAGGTCGTGCTGTCGGCGCCGAACGGCGCCGCCGCTCGGCGGTAGTTGCGCCAGCTCGAGGAGGGCTGCGCCGCGGCCGCCGCATCCTGCGCGTGCGCCTGCAGCGGGAACGCGAACAGCACGCCGAGCAACGCCGACGCCGGGAAGAGACGCATGTCGACCTCCGTTAGGCAGGACGGGATTCAGACCGATCGCAAAGGTGGCATGCAACCGTCGGGTTGGCCAGCTCGACCGGCCACCTTGCCCTAACGTTTCGATGCCGCGCTTGCTCACGGGCCCGGGGTAGCGGCTGTAACGAGCATCGCCTATATCAGGAGAATATCCGATAGTTCGCGCTTCACGCCGTGAACGGATCATGGTCACGGCCAAATCTCCCGACACACTTCACCGATGACCATCGATCGCCGCGGTTTCCTCGTCGCGTCGGCTTCGGCTGCCGCACTGGCCCACCTCGACCGCCTGCCCGGGCTTCCCGAGCAGTCGCCGGAATCCGGCGAGCCGCCGGCACGCGACGCGAACATCGAGGGCAGCTCCATCGCGGTCTACACCACCGCCGACAAGACCGATTACCGGCTGTCGCCGACCGGGACGCTGACCTTCACGAAGATGGGTCAGCCGCTCGAGACGCAGATCTGCGTCTTCGTCGATCCATCCAAGCGGGTGCAGACGATCGTCGGCATCGGCGGCGCGCTGACCGATGCCTCGGCCGAGACGTACGCGAAGCTTCCGCCCGACAAGCAGCGCGAGATCATCGACGCCTACTACGACCCGAAAAAGGGCATCGGCTACACGTTAGGCAGGACCAACATCCACAGCTGCGATTTCTCGTCGGCGAGCTACACCTACGTCGACGAGGGCGACGCCGCGCTGAAGTCGTTCAGCGTCGCGCATGACCGGCAGTATCGCATCCCGTTCATCAAGCAGGCGATCGCGGCCGCGGGCGGGAAGCTCACCATCTTCGCCAGTCCGTGGAGCCCGCCGGCCTTCATGAAGACGAATGGCGAGATGCTGCACGGCGGGAAGCTCAAGCCCGAGTTCCGCCAAGCGTGGGCCAACTACTACACGAAGTTCATCAAGGCCTACGCGAAGGAGGGGATCCCGATCTGGGCGATCACCGTCCAGAACGAGCCGATGGCGACGCAGACCTGGGAGTCCTGCATCTACACGGCCGAGGACGAGCGCGACTTCCTCAAGAACTTCCTCGGCCCGACGATGAAGCGCGACGCGTTAGGCAGCGTGAAGATCATCGCCTGGGACCACAACCGCGACCTGATCTGGCAGCGCGCCAGCACGATCCTCGAGGATCCCGCTGCGGCGAAGTATGTCTGGGGGATCGGCTACCACTGGTACGAGCCGTGGAGCGGCGGCGACATGATGTTCGACAACGTCCGTCTCGTCCATGAGCAGTTCCCCGACAAGAAGCTGATCTTCACCGAGGGGACCGTCGATCGCTTCAAGCCGGAAGACATCACCAATTGGCGGCTGGGCGAGTACTACGGCCACTCGATGATCAACGACTTCAACGACGGCGCCGTCGGCTGGTGCGACTGGAACGTGCTGCTCGACGAGCAGGGCGGCCCGAACCACGTCGGCAACTTCTGCTTCGCGCCCGTCCACGCCGACACCAAGGCGGGGACGCTCACCTACACCAACTCCTACCACTACATCGGCCACTTCTCGAAGTTCGTCCATCCCGGTGCCCGGCGCATCGCCTGCAGCCCGAGCCGGAGCGCGCTGCTCGCGACGGCGTTCGTGAATCCGGACGGAAAGGTGGCCGTGGTCGTGATGAATCGCGGCGCCGACAAGATCACCTGGAACCTGTGGGTGCATGGAAACGCCGCCGAGGTGGACAGCCTCCCGCACTCGATCCAGACGCTGGTGTTCTGAAGACGAGCTCCCGTCTGGCGCCTACAGCTGCAGCAGGAGCACCCAGCCGTTAGGCAGCCCCGCCCAGGTTGACAGCGTGATGTGCCTGGCCGGGGCGCGCGGATCGGTGCTGAGCGTGGAGTAATGAAGGAAGGCGCCCGGCTCGTACGAGAGTCCGGACAAATCGTCCGTCCCGCGATCCTCGGGAACGAGCGGTCCACCGTCGGTTCGGCCGTCGGGAAGCTTTTTCCCATAGCTCATCGGTGCGCGCCGCATGATGCGCACTGAATCGACCGCGATCAATTCGTTCCAGCGCACCTGGCCGTACCAGTCCGCGGTGCCGTAGCTGGCGAGATACTCGACGATCACCCGCTGCGGTGGATCGGCGGTCGGAGCGAAGTCGACGTGACCGATGCCGTTGGCGAGAGACTCGTCGTCGACACCGATGCGCTGGAGCCCGAGCACCGAATGGGTCGCGGGGTCGACGCGAGCGACCAGGACCTCGGACGTCGCTCGGCACTGGTTGGCGGCATCGAAGTGAGCGGCGCGCGACGCAGCCTCCTTCATCCGCTGGGGGAATCCTACCGCGAATACGTAGACGTCGCCCGCGGCAGTGCTCGCGTTAGGGTAGAGCAGGATCGGCTCAGCGCCGCCTGACGCGTCGACGAGTGAGATTCCGCGCCCCACCGTCTCGAGGTGCGTTCCCGGAAACGCGCGCTCGACGACCTGCTCCGCCACCGCGAACAGGTCGGGCTGCATGCTCTGGATCGTCGTGTCGGTCGCGCTCGCGAGTGGCGTCCGCACCGGCGCGCACACCGGCAGCGACGCCGCGCTGCTCGCCGCTGCGTTCGCGGCGGCGTCGAGGTCTTCGGCGCTCATCTGCGGCGCTTCGGCAACCACCGCGGGTCGGGCCGGCGCCCGCGCGAGATCGCGACGGTCGAGCAAGGTGTCATCCACCAGCGCGAAAAAGGCCGCCGGATTCGATTCCGCAATGCGCCGCAGCCGTCGCTCGTCGGTGACGGTCATCAGGCCGGGGAGGTCATAGTGGCGCCGCCACGACATTTCCGCGGTCCACAGGCTGTCGGCGGTCTGCCAGGTTTCCCAATTCGTGTCCGACGTATCGGAAGGTTCCGTGTCGCCGGCGTGAACGTGATTCCAGTCGCTCCCCTGGGCGTGACCGAACTGCTGCAGCTTGAACGCCGTGTCGGTGATCCGGAACTGAATGAGCGCGACCCGGCCCGACCCATCGACGACCTGCTTGAGCACCCCCGCGGGCTTGGTGAGCAGCTTGCAGATCTGCACGTCGCCGCCGACGGTGCGACAGGTGTAGCCGTGCTTCAGCTCGCGCCGGGCATCCTCGTCAGCATCGCGAAAGCGCATCCCCGGGCGCACGGTGCCGATCGCGAAGGGTGAGAGCAGCGATCGCTGGTACGCGCGATATCCCATCGCGGCGGCGGCCGCGACGATCACCAGAGCCAGTGCGATGCGGAGCTTCGACATTGCGGGACACCTTATCGGGACTGACTGAAGACGTTCCGCGCCGAGCGGGGTCACGGCAGCGCGCCAGGAGCAATGCGCCAGGCTCGCTGAGGCACATCGAGCTCGCGGCGGGCCAGCCCGACGCGAGTCGTTCCTGACGGGAAGTTGACGAACAGGCGGTGCTTGCGTTCGAACGTTCGCGCGAGGTGCCGCGTAGCATGGTCAGACGCCGGAGCGCGCTGGCGCTCCGGCGAAAACGCCTCTCGAGGAGACTCCGATGTTCGCACGTCTCTCGCTCGCCGCGGTGCTCACTCTGCTGCCGGCTCTCGCTCGCGCGCAGACGGTCGCGCCTAACGCTGCGGTCTGCGATGGCTCGCAGATCCGGCACGCGGAGCTCGTCCGCAACGTCGGCGGCTCGCTCTTCATCGGCACCGCCGCCGCTGACGTCGTCGCGATGCTCACGATCCCGCACAGCCCGTCCGGCGCGCGCGAGGCACCAAGTCACTTCCGCGTCGTCGCCATCACTGCACCCGTCGCGATCGCCGGCCTGCTCATCGCGCAGCGCTCGCGTCCGGGCGAAACGTTCTGGCAGAACGTCGTCGCACGATTGAAGGTCGGCGAGACCCGCGCCGCCGACGTGCAGCTCTGCCTGCACCGCCCGGACGCGTCCACCACCAGCACCGCGGAGGAACGTTGGACGTACGTGACCGCACACCCTTCCGTGCTCGGCGGCAGCCTTCGCACCCTCCGGCTGACGTTTCGCGACAGCGTCCTTGCCGACGTCGAGCGAACGGAGGTGAATGACATCACCCCGGGGCGGAACGGGCAGGGCCTGTTCGGCGGCCATGCTGACCCCATCTCGGCTTCTGTGCGCGAGAGTCGATCGTCGACACTGCCTTGATAGTCGGGACTCGACACTGCATTGACAGTCGAGAGTCGACGCTGCCTTGATAGTCGAGAGTCGACGCTGCATTGACAGTCGATAGTCGAAGCTGCATTGACAGTCGATAGTCGAAGCTGCAGGAGAGTCGAGAGTCGGAATACCGATTGTCGAAACCGCCGGGCCACGCCGAGTGAGAAGGGCGGCACGTCAAAACGGAACAACCCCGCGGAGCGGGCAGCGTCGACT
>JAICUE010000245.1 GCA_025936015.1 Gemmatimonadaceae bacterium | reverse complement strand
CCTCTCTCATCTCTCCTCGTAGTGTCGACGACAGAACCGGCGCTAGATTCCCCGCATGCCCCGGTCTCGAGTACAAATCGTAGGCGGCGGTCTCGCCGGCTCCGAAGCAGCGTTCCAGCTCGCCGAGCTCGGCTACGACGTCGTGCTTCACGAGATGCGGCCGGTGCGCGGCACCGAGGCGCACAAGACCGACCGTCTCGCCGAGCTGGTCTGCTCGAACACCTTCAAGAGCACCGAAGTCACCAACGCGCACGGCCTGCTCAAGGCCGAGATGCGCCTGCTCGGCTCGATGATCCTCCGCGCGGCCGACGAAGCGCGCGTTGCCGCCGGCTCGGCGTTAGGCGTCGACCGCGACGTGTTCTCCGAAACCGTGCATCGCTGGGTGACCTCGCACCCGCGCATCACGGTGGTGCGCGAGGAGGTGACGGCGCTCCCCGAGGTCGGGATCGTCGCGACGGGGCCGCTCACCTCCGATGCGCTCGCCGACGCGATTCGCGCGAGCCTGGGACTCGACGGGCTCGCCTTCTACGACGCCATCGCGCCGATCGTCGGCCGCGAGTCCATCGACGATGGAATCGTGTTTCGCGCGTCGCGCTACGGAAAGGAGACGATGGAGGGCGCCGATACCGAGGGTGCCTACCTGAACTGTCCATTCACGCGCGAAGAATACGACGCCTTCCTCGACGCGTTAGGCACCGCCGACCAGTTCACCGCCCACGAGTTCGACAAGGTGCCGTACTTCGAGGGGTGCATGCCCGTCGAGGAGATCGCGCGACGCGGGCGTGACACCCTTCGCTTCGGTCCGATGAAGCCGGTCGGGCTCGTCGATCCGCGCACCGGGCGCGAAGCGTACGCAGTGGCCCAGCTCCGGATGGAGGATCGCGCCGGACAGATGTGGAACCTCGTCGGCTTCCAGACGCGGCTCCGCATTCCCGAGCAGCAGCGCGTCTTCCGGATGATCCCCGGCCTCGCCGGCGCCGAGTTTCTCCGCTTCGGTTCCATCCATCGCAATTCATACCTCAATTCACCGGGCGCGCTCTCCCCGCATCTCGCGTTGCGCGATGCGCCGACCACGATGTTCGCCGGCCAGCTCACCGGCGTCGAGGGTTACACCGAGAGCACGGCCACAGGGATCCTCGCCGCGATCAACATGGCGCGTCAGCTCGAGGGCGACGAGGTCGTGATCCCGCCGCCGACCACGATGCTCGGCGCGTTATGTCGCTACCTGCGCGAGGCTGATCCGAAGCACTTCCAGCCGATGAACGCGAACTTCGGTCTCATGGAAGAGCTTCCGCAGCGCGTCCGCGACAAGCGTGTCAAGCGCGAGATGCTCGCCGAGCGAGCGTTAGGCGAGATGGCGCGGTGGCGCGATGCGAACGTTGCGCCGCAGCGCGAGGTGGTCGCGCGGTGAGCGATACGCCTGAGCCGGCGACCGACGGTGACGTCGGCGAGTTCCTGAAACATCTCGAGAAGGAGCGCGACGTCTCGCCAAACACGGTGAAGGCGTATCGCCGGGACCTCGACGAGCTGCTCACCTTCCTCGCGCGCTATTACGGCGGACGCGAATGGACCTGGCAGGGGGTCGATCGCCTCGCGCTCCGCGGATATCTCGCGCACCTGCAGCGTCGCGGACTCGGCAAGCGGTCGATCGGCCGCGCGCTGTCCGCCGCCCGCAGCTTCTTCCGCTTCCTGCATCGAAACGAGATCGTCGAGGCGAATCCGGCGCGCGCCGCCAGTTCGCCGAAGCTCGAGCGTTATCTCCCCGGATATCTCGACCGCACGCAGGCGGGGAAGCTCTTCGAGCTCGCCCTCGCCCGCGCGATGGAGGGTGGTTACAACGGTGTGCGCGAC
Organism: Gemmatimonadaceae bacterium; assembly: GCA_025936015.1. Taxonomy (GTDB): domain Bacteria; phylum Gemmatimonadota; class Gemmatimonadetes; order Gemmatimonadales; family Gemmatimonadaceae; genus JABFXC01. The sequence goes on along the minus strand of JAICUE010000245.1, from coordinate 3,175 downwards.
GCGGCGATCCTCGAGCTGTTCTACTCGACAGGGATGCGTCTGTCCGAACTGCGCGGGCTGAGCCGCGGCGACGTCGATCTCGTCTCGCAGCAGACGAAGGTGCGCGGCAAGGGACGCAAGGAGCGGATCATCCCGATCGGCGACGCGGCGTCGCTTGCGCTCCGCAACTACGAATCGAAGCGCGATGAGCTCGTTCGCGCGATCGGCCCGAAGGCCGACCGCACGGCGTTCTTTCTCTCGCGCAACGGCAAGCGGCTCGGCGTTCGCGCGATCCAGCTCGCGGTGCAGAAATATCTCGATGCGGTCGATGAGAACGCCGGGCTGAGCACGCACTCGCTGCGCCACAGCTTTGCGACGCACCTGCTCGACGCCGGCGCCGATCTGCGCGCGGTGCAGGAGCTCCTCGGCCACGCCTCGATCGCGACGACGCAGATCTACACCCATACCAGCGTCGAACGCCTCAAGGAGGTCTATCGATCGGCCCATCCCCGGGCATGATCGTCGCGTAGTCGGACGTATCGTCACCGAGGCGGCCACGTCACATGCGTCTGGAACTGTTGCCAATCGTATTCGGTGCGCTCGTCGCGCTCGCTGGTGTCGGCTTCATCGCCGACGCCTGGCTGCCCGATCGTGATGTGCTGCACAACCGTGAGCGCCGACGCCGCGCTCGCGCCGAGCGTCATCGCGGGGGCGAAGCAATCGTCGGCGTCGCGGTGATCCTGATCGGTGCCGCGCTCATCGGGCGCGATGCGTGGACCCTCACGCCATGGCTCGCCGGTGCAGCATGCCTGCTCATCGTGCTCGGCGCGCTCCTCAATCGGCGCTATCTCCGCGAGCAGCTCGACTTCCGCGGCCCCGCCCGGCGCGACCCCACCACCGACGTCAAGCCCGGTATGCCGGAGCAGACGCCGCCCGCCCGGTCCCGCATTCGCTGAGCAGGTCGATAGTTTTCAGGACATGAGCGAATCAAGCAGTGGCGGCCTGCCTCGCGTCCGCGCGACCACCATCCTCGCCGTCAGGCGCGATCACAAGGTCGCACTCGGCGGCGATGGCCAGGTGACGGTCGGCGAGACGGTGATGAAGTCGAACGCGTCGAAAGTCCGCACGATGCACGGCGGACAGATCGTCGCCGGCTTCGCCGGCGCCGCGGCCGATGCGATGACATTGTTCGAGAAGTTCGAGGAGAAGCTCGAGCGCTTTCCCGGGAACCTTCCGCGCGCGGCGGTCGAGCTGGCGAAGGATTGGCGCAGCGACCGCGTGCTCCGCCGGCTCGAGGCGCTGCTCGCCGTCGTGGATCGCCAGCATGGGCTGATCATTTCCGGCACCGGGGACATCATCGAGCCTGACGATGGCATCCTCGCGATCGGCAGCGGTGGTTCCTACGCGCTCGCCGCCGCCCGCGCACTCGCCGCCAACACCGAGCTCCCGCCGGCGGAGATCGTGAAGCGTGCGCTCCACATTGCCGGCGAGATCTGCATCTACACCAACACGAACATCACCGTCCTCGAGCCGATCGGGGGCTGATCGCCCGACATGACGTCACCACGCACCCAACAGGCGATCGCGAAGCTCGCCGACCTCACGCCTCGGCAGATCGTCGCCGAGCTCGATCGCTACATCGTCGGCCAGGCGGAGGCGAAGAAATCCGTCGCGATCGCGCTGCGGAATCGCTGGCGGCGGCAGCGCGCGCCGGAGGGAATCCGTCAGGAGATCGCGCCGAACAACATCATCCTCATCGGTCCGACCGGGGTGGGGAAGACGGAGATTGCGCGGCGGCTCGCCAAGCTTGCCGGCGCGCCGTTCATCAAGGTCGAGGCATCGAAGTTCACCGAGGTCGGGTATGTCGGGCGCGACGTCGAGTCGATGGTGCGCGATCTCGTCGAGAGCGCGATCGACATGGTGCGCACCGAACGCGAACAGGAAGTCGATGATCTCGCGGTCGAGCGCGTGACCGAGCGACTCCTCGACCTGCTGCTTCCCGCGCCGCCGGCAGCCGCTCCGACGCCCGAGCCGGCGACCGCCGGTGCAGCCGCCGGTAGCGGATCGACGTCAGGCGTGTTCGTCGTCGCGCCTGACGGCGCGACGACGCACGAGCGCAGCGCCGAGCAGGAGCGTCATCAGCGCACTCGCGCGAAGCTCAAGCAGCTTCTCCTCGACGGACAGCTCGAGCAGCGCGAAGTCGAGGTCGAGACCGCGCAGACGTCGCCGATGTTCGACATGATGGCGTCGCCCGGTGCTCCCGAGGGGATGGAGAACTTCACCTCGATGCTGCAGGACATGATGCCGAAGCGCACGAAGAAGCGCACGGTGAAAGTGTCCGAGGCGCGCCGGATCCTGCTCGACCAGGAGTTCGACAAGCTGATCGACACCGAGGACGTCACCGTCGACGCGCTCGAGCGGGTCGAAACGTTAGGCATCATCTTCCTCGATGAGATCGACAAGATCGCCGGCGAACGCGGTACCGCCGGCGGCCCCGATGTCTCGCGCGAAGGGGTGCAGCGCGACCTGCTGCCGATCGTCGAGGGGTCGAACGTGCAGACGAAGTACGGGATGGTTAAGACCGATCACGTCCTCTTCGTCGCGGCCGGCGCTTTTCACGTCTCGAAGCCGAGCGACCTCATTCCGGAGCTGCAGGGCCGCTTCCCGATTCGCGTCGAGCTCAAGTCGCTGACCGAAGCGGATTTCGTCCGCATCATGACCGAGCCGGAGAATGCGCTCACCAAGCAGTATGCCGCGCTCGTCGAAGCGGAAGGCGCTGCGCTGACGTTCACCACCGACGGCATCGCCGAGATCGCGCGCATTGCCGCACTGGTGAACCAGCGCATGGAGAACATCGGCGCCCGCCGCCTCCACACCGTTATGACGACGCTGCTCGAGGACGTGCTCTACGAGCTGCCTGACGGTGCGACGAAGTCAGTCGCGATCGACGCCAACCGCGTGCGCGAGCGTCTGAAGGCTGTGGTCGAGGATGAAGACCTTCGCAAGTACATTCTTTGACTGGCTTGCGACACGGCGATGAGAGATGAGAGAGGCTCCGATCGAGAGATGAGAGACGGGAGAGGGAACTGCGCGTGAACGCGGGTGCGCGATTTCCTTGCGCCGGTTAGCTTGCGGCGACGAACGGCGGGACGACCACAACTACCACGAGATCTGAAACGCCATGGCTGAGCGCGTG
>JAICUE010000097.1 GCA_025936015.1 Gemmatimonadaceae bacterium | reverse complement strand
ACCGGGTCGGACGATCCGCTCGTGTCCCGGCTGTCCTGCCAAGGGCACCGCCGGGTAGCGATGATCGGCTGTGATAACCGCTGAACGCATCTAAGTGGGAAGCACGCCCCAAGATGAACCCTCCCAGAGCTTCGAGCTCTCTTGAAGGGCCGTGGGAGACCACCACGTCGATAGGCCGCCCGTGGACAATGAGCAATCATTTCCAAGCGCAGCGGTCCTAATCGCCCGAGCGGCTTGACTTTCTCTATGTGCTGTTCCCTCGGGAACGGCCAAGACAGAGCATTTCGCGCGATCTACAAAAATGAACAAATTCACGATCACTACCACTCTCCGTCTGTCATTCACATTTCGTCATATGTGATACGCAGTCCAAGCTTCAGGCGCGCGAAAACGCGCCACCAGATTCGCTGGCGACTAGAGCGTAGGGGCCACACCCGTTCCCATTCCGAACACGGTCGTTAAGCCCTACAGCGCCGATGGTACTCCGATCGAGAGATCGCGGGAGAGTAGGCCGTCGCCGGCACCTGCTGCACACGCCGTCCAGCATCACGAGGATGACGTCGTACGAATCGCGAGGGGTGCATGTCCAGCCGGACATGCACCCCTCGTTTCGTTTCCTCAGTCAGAGTGTCAGCTGCGCGCTCCAGCTTCCCATGCTCGAATTCCAACCGTCTGACGCATCGCCATATACTTGTCACTCATGACTCGCGCCGGGATAGTCACAGTCGTCGGGAAGCCGAACGCGGGAAAGTCCACCTTCCTCAATCGGGTCGTTGGACAGAAGCTCAGCATCGTCAGCGCGAAGCCACAGTCCACCCGGGACCGCATCGTCGGTATCGTGACCGACGATGACACCCAGATGATCATCTTCGACACACCGGGATTGCTCAATCCGCGCTACGCGCTGCATCGCGCCATGCGCAATACCGCGCTCGAAGCGCTCTCGGATGCGGATGTCGTCGTTTACCTGGCCGATGCCGCCAATGGACCCGCCGATTCCCTGGTCGACGCCGCGGAGCTGGCGTCGGCTCCGCGTGCGCCGGTGCTCACGGTCTACAACAAGGTCGATACCATCGATGCCGGAGAGCGTGCACGCCTCGCAGCGGCAACGCCCACGGCGCGATTCATCTCTGCACTGACGGGTGAAGGGGTCAGTGACCTCATCGCGGAGGCGCGGGTTGCTCTACCCGAAAGCCCGTTTCTTTACGATGCCGAAGATGTCAGCACGCAGACGCTCCGCTTCTTCGCCGCGGAGCTCGTCCGCGAATCAGCGCTCGAGCAACTCGATGAAGAGGTACCTTATAGCCTCGCCTGCGAAATAGAGGAGTTTCGCGAAACCGGCACGCCGGTATACATTCGTGCCGTGCTGTACGTCGAACGAGAGACGCAGAAGCACATCCTGATCGGAGCGAAAGGGACGAGGATCAAGGAAATCGGCCGCGCGGCGCGCACAAAGATCGAGGCGCTGCTCGAGCAGAAGGTTTATCTCGATCTATGGGTGAAGGTGCTGCCCAACTGGCGAAAGAATAGCGGCGCCCTCGCACGATTCGGCTATCGATTGCCCGAGGAGAAAAGAAAACGATGAGTCTCGCTCCGCAGCTGCTGGCGATTCTGGTCTGCCCAAAGTGCAAGGGCCCCCTCGAGAATCGCGAGCGCGAAACCACCCTCGTGTGTCCCAGCTGCCGGCTCGCATATCCGGTGCGCGACGAGATCCCCATCATGCTCATCGATGAGGCGTCGCCGATCTAGTCGGGGGATGGTCGCGGCCCTCCTCGCCGCGATTGCGATGATCGTTGCGATAGCGCCCGCTCGCGCGGCGGCGCAAAAACCAGCAACCGAGGGGGCGCTTTTTCTGCTCCTGCCCATCGGTGCACGTGCGGTCGGGGAGGGCCAATCGGTCGTCGCCGACGAGCCGGGGAGCGAAGCAGTCTGGTGGAACCCCGCGGCCATTGCCCGCGGGCAGCGGCGCGAAATCGCGATTCATCACTCGCAGACAATCATCGCAACCGGCGACGCGGTGACCCTTGTCGTGCCTTCCGCGCTGCTCGGAGTCCTCGCCATCGGGGCGAACATCGTGTACTACGGGAGAGAAGACATCACCGATACAGTCGGCACTGTCGGAGTCCTCATTCCGCAAAACCTCGTCTATGCGGCGACCTACGCGACGCCGATCGCCAAGCGATTTGCCGCCGGGTTGACGTACAAGATCGTCCAGCTGCGGCTGGACTGCAGCGGTGGCTGCGCCGGCGTACCGACCGTATCGGCGTCATCGAGCGCTCTCGACGCCGGCGTGCAGGCACGGCTGGCCGGGCTCCTCCCCGCGACAGTTGGAGTCGCGATTCGAAACGTCGGCCCGCGGCTGCAGGTGAATGACAAGGACCAGTCAGATCCACTTCCGACGCGCGTGCAAGCCGGGGTCAGCGTCAACGTGCCTAACGTCGGGGGAGTGCCGCCGGAGGTGAAGCTGCGCGTGTCAGGGGATGTCCTGAGCGACATGCGCTTCAATTCGCCTTCACCGCGGTTCGGAGCGTCAATCGGCTATCGGGACCAGGCCTTCTTCAGGACCGGGTATCTGTTCGATCGCGGCGACGGAGAAGGGGATGGGCCATCGCTCGGCTTTGGCATCTCGACCGGAAGCCTCGTGCTCGACATCGGGCGCATCGTTCGCGGCCTATCCGCCGACGCTGGCAAGCCGCCGACATACGTTTCGCTCCGGTATTTGTTCTGATGCCGTACCGACTGCCGCGAGCGGTCAGAACGGGTGCGCGCGTCGGCGATGCCGCGTTCAGCGTAGTGTTGTGCGCGGCGCTCCTCGCCGTCGGGGTGCCTAACGTTGGCGCGCAGGCGCCTGTTTCGCCGGTCGAATCGGCCGCCGAGCTGGCAGGTGCCCGCGGTCCGGTCACCTCACGCGCGGGGATCTCGCGCGCACACGTCGCCGACAGCGCCCGACTGCGGCGCTCCGCACCCGGAGTCGCGCTTCGACCGACCGCGCCGGTGCCCGCACCCGGAGCCTCGGCGCGCAGTGAGTGGTGGGCGCCGGCCGCGTCGGCTGTGCTTCCCGGAGCGGGACAGGCGCGGCTCGGGCAGGACCGGTTCGTCGGGTACATGGCTGTCGAAGGTTTCCTCTGGATCCGTTATCTCACCGATCGCCGGGCGGGCACCGACGCGCGGAACGCCTATCGGGACATGGCGCTCCGAGTGTCGCGCGCAGGATTTCCCGGCCCCAAGCCTCAGGGAAACTTCGAATACTACGAGCGCATGGAGCACTGGATCGCGAGCGGCGTCTATGACTCGGACCCGACCGGGGGTTTCGCGCCGGAGGTGGACACGACGACGTTCAATGGAAAGATGTGGAGCATTGCGCGCACGACGTACTGGTCGGATCCGAATGCGCCCCCGCCGATCGGCTCGGCGCCATACGAAGCAGCGCTGCAATTCTACCGCGACAATGCCGTCACTCCAGAATTCCAATGGTCGTGGCGCAACGCGCCGCTGCATCAGGACGTCTATCGCCGCGATGTACGAGCGAGCAACGACGGCTTCCGCCGCGCCGCGCAGGACATTGGCGCGGTGATCGCGAACCATGTCCTGAGCACCGTCGACGCCTACATCTCGCTGCGACTGCAACTCGGCGAGTCCGGGGACGACGACGGTTCGACACTGGCGATCGGCGCGACGCTCCCGTTCGAAACCATCCATCGTATCGTCAGGCACTCGCCGGGTTCCAACCGGCGGCGATGAAGATTCTCTACTGGTTTCTCGTCCTGGCGCCGGTGGCCGTGATCGCCGAGGCGATGCATGCGTCACCGCTCGTCGTATTCTCGCTTTCGGCCCTCGCAATAATTCCGCTATCCGGTCTTCTCGGATCGGCGACCGAGGAGCTCGCCGGACACACCGGTCCCGCGATCGGCGGGTTGCTCAACGCGACACTTGGCAATCTCGCTGAATTGATCATCGCCGGCCTCGCCCTGCGCGCGGGGCTGGTTGATCTGGTGAAGGCATCGATCACTGGATCGATACTCGGAAATCTGTTGCTCGTCCTGGGAGCCGCGCAGCTCGTCGGGGGAATCAAGCATCGCGCGCAAAGATTCAATCCGCACTACGCCGGGATGAGCGTGTCTCTCCTCACCATCGCGGTGACCGGATTGGTGATACCATCCGTCTTCCACTGGTTGCATCCGGATCCGGCGCGCAGCGCACTCGTGCCGATGTCGGAGTGGACAGCGGGGCTGCTGATCGTCGGGTATGTGCTTTCGCTCGTTTACTCGATGGGCACGCACCGCGCGGTGTTCGGCGAAGGAGGCGACGTCGCGATGGGTGACGAGACGCCGCACTGGTCGTTAGGCAGGTCGATCGCCGTGCTCGCCGGCACCGCCGTCGCAATCGGGTGGCTGTCCGAGCTGCTCGTCGGGAGCACGCAGGAAGCGGTCAAGGAGATCGGGCTGTCGCAGACGTTCGTCGGCCTGATACTGGTGCCCATCATCGGGAACGCCGCGGAGCACAGTTCCGCGGTACTCATGGCGATGAAGAACCGGATGGACCTGACAGTGAGCATTGCACTCGGGTCGAGCATCCAGGTCGCGCTATTGATTGCACCGCTGCTCGTCTTCGCCGGCGCCATGTTCGGCCAGCCGATGGATCTCGCATTCCATACGTTGGAGCTCGCGAGCCTGGCGCTGGCGGTCGTCGTCGCATCAGCGGTGATTCGCGACGCCGAGTCAAACTGGCTCGAGGGCGCATTCCTTCTGATCGCTTATGCGATGATCGCGGTCGCGTTCTGGTTTTTCTGATCGGGTGTGGCGATCTGGAACGCCGCAAGTCACGACGCGATGCGCGTTTGACTTCGGTTTGCGCGAATCGTATCTTGCCGGACCCGACCTTCCGTCAGCCGTAAACCCGCCTGGCCACGCCGACCGCCGTCCTTTTTTCCCCCGCCGACGATCCGACTCCGGCCACGCTCGATTCGTGGCTGGAACGGCAGTCACTCTCCGTGGTGCGGGTCGCCGACGAGGATGCGCTGATGGCGCTCGCGCTTCGCGGGCGCCCACGGCTCGTCGTGTTCGACGCGCGCCATGCCATCGACAGCTGCGACCACGCGTGCCGCCGCCTGAAGGCCGACTCGTATACGAGCGTCGTGCCGGCCGTCCTCTGGATCGAAAGCGACGAATCGCTTGGCCGGGCGTTCGATGCGGACGCTGACGAGGTGCTTCGCGAGGACAACAGTCCGGCCGAGGTGGACCAGCGCCTGGCTGTGCTGCTGCGCCGCTCGGACCGTGACGTGCGCGTTCATCCATCTACCCGCCTTCCAGGGACGATGGAGATCGAGGCGGAGATTGGCCGCCGGATGGCGCGCGGTGAGAAGTTCGCCGTGTGTTACGCGGACCTCGATCACTTCAAGGAGTTCAACGATCGATACAGCTATTACGACGGCGACCGCGTCATCCGGATCCTGGCGAAGATCCTGCACGACGTCGTCAAGGGGATTGCAGGGGAGCGCGGCTTCGTCGGTCACATCGGGGGTGACGATTTCATCTTCGTGGTGCCGCTGGCGTTGATCGCCGAGGTGTGCAGCGAGATCATCGAAGTGTTCGATGCGCTGGCGCCTTTCCAGTACTCCGAACAGGACCGTCGGGCAGGGTATTACTTCGGCAAGGACAGGCGCGGTCAGCTGCACCGCGTCCCGCTGATGACAGTTTCCATCGGCGTTGTCACGAATGAGCGGCGGCACTTTACCCACGCGGCCCAGGTGAGTGAGCTGGCGACTGAAATGAAGAGCTACGCGAAGACGCTGCCCGGGTCGGTATACACGATCGACCGGCGGCACGACGCGCCTGATGACGACAGCGGCGGTGCGCGACGGAACGTCGCCGGCGCCGTGGAGGAGCAATGAACATCGCGTGTCCTGAGTGTCGGTCGGTATTCCGTGTCGACCCGGCGAAGATCCCGGCTGCGGGTGTCCGCGCCCGGTGCTCGGTGTGCGGCGGGGTGATCAGTGTCTCGCTGGACGCCGAGACGCAGGACGCGCGCGCCGGCACGCGGCCGACGGTCGGCGGCGCCAATGCTTCTGGGTTCGCGCCGCAACGGGTGCCTGCGACCGGCGGCCAGCCGTTAGGCAGCGCGATGCCGGCCGGCGCCGCGACCGCCCGCAACGCGCCGGCGCCGGAGCCCTTGTCGCGCACCGCGCCGGGATTTGCACCAGCGGCGCCTCAGCGTCCGCCGGTGCCGCCGGCGCCAACCGCGGCGTCGCCACAAGCTTCCGCGCCTGCGGGACAGCCGCCGCGACCGGCACCAGCGGCCGCGAACCCGCCCCGCCTAACGCCTTCGGGGTTGCGGCCGCCGGGCGCGCCGCGCCCGCAGACGCTGCCGGGGTTACCGCCGATCCCGCCGCCGCCAGGGGCGCCGCCGACAGCGTCGGTGCCGGCGCCGCCACCGCCGCAGCCAATGCGCCCGATGGTGCGTCCGGCAACGCCGCCGATGGGTCAGCCCGCGGCGCCGACGGCGCGGCCGCCGGCGTTCGGACCACCTGCGGGCGGCGTCTCCTCTTCGCCCCGGCCCGCGATGCCACCGGCTGCCGCGGCGCCGCGTCCGCCAATCGTGGGTGCGTCGCCAACGCCAATCGCCGCGCCGCGCCCGGGCGCCCCGATCGGCGCTCCGGTCCCGCGGCCGGCGGCGCCCGGAGCCGCACCCGGTGCGTCGGGGGCGCCGGGGGCGCCGCCGGCTCGCGCGCCGATCAATCCGTTCCTGGCGAACGATCCGAACGCGAAGGCCAAGCGGCTCGCCCGCGCCCTGGTCTCGGACATCGTCGCCTATCATCCACAGAAGCGTGACGAGGGCGTTCGCAACAACACGCTTGCGCAGCTCTTCAAGGAAGAAATCAAGAAGAGCTACGAGGAATACGTCGAGCAGGTCGGCCGTGAATTCGCGGACGGGACGACCCACTTTCAGGATGCGTTGAACGACGTCCTCGCGGGCGGGAAGAAAATCTTTCCACCCTCGTGATCTCCGAGGGTAGAGCGTCAGAGCTCATCCCGGTATATTTCTCTTGGCGAGACAACGGTTATCTCGGGCCGCCCTGTAATGTCGGGGCGGCCCGCTGCTTAGGAGAACAAGGGCATGGCGGAAAGCGAGCGCGGGAAGCGTCTCCGACAATACAGCGGGCGTCTCGCCGAGCTGGGGAGGTATCTTTGACGTCGATTCCAAGCGCGCGGAGCTGACCCGTCTCGAATCGAAGATGGGCGACGCCGATTTCTGGAACGATCAGCAACGCGCGCAGTCGGTGGTCCAGGAGGTGAAGACGCTTCGCAACTGGGTCGAACCCTACGACGCGCTCGGCGGCAAGATCAAGACATCGGCCGAACTCGACGAGCTGCTCGAGATGGAGGCCGACGACGAGATGTCGGCCGAGCTCGATAATGACATCGAGACGATCGAGGAACAGCTCGAGACCTTCCGCCTGCGCACGCTGCTCCAGGAGCCCGATGATTTCCGCGACGCGCAGATCGAGATCAGCGCGGGAGCGGGTGGTACCGAAGCGCAGGATTGGGCGCAGATGCTGATGCGCATGTACGAGCGGTGGGCGCAGCGGAAAGGCTACGGCCTCGAAGTGCTCGACGTCAGTGAGGGCGAGGAAGCAGGGATCAAGGGTGCGGTGCTCGAGATCCACGGGATGTACGCGTTCGGGTTCCTCAAGGCGGAGTCGGGGGTGCACCGTCTCGTGCGCATCTCGCCATTCGACTCGCAGGCGCGCCGGCACACGAGCTTCGCGTCGGTATTCGTCTATCCCGTAGTCGACGACACGATCAACATCGAGATCCGGGATGAGGACCTGCGCATCGACGTCTACCGCGCGTCCGGCGCGGGGGGCCAGCACGTCAACAAGACCAGTTCCGCGGTGCGCATCACGCATATCCCCACCGGCGTCGTCGCCGCGTCGCAGTCGGAGCGCTCGCAGCACAAGAACAAGGCGACCGCGATGAAGATGCTCAAGAATCGGCTGTACAACATCGAGTTGCAGAAGCAGCTCGAAAAGAAAGCGGAGATCGACTCCGCAAAATCGGACGTCAGCTTCGGCAGCCAGATCCGGAGCTATGTGTTCCAGCCCTACACGATGGTCAACGACCACCGGACCGAATTGAAGATCCCCGACGTACAGAAAGTCATGGACGGCGCGATCGACCCGTTCATCGAAGCGTGGCTGACACGCGGATCGAACGGCGCGGACGCCTCGTGAGCGACGACCTGAACTTCGTCCAGCGCGCCCGGCGGGAAAAGCTCGCGGCGATCGAGGCGTTAGGCATCGCGCCGTT
>JAICUE010000298.1 GCA_025936015.1 Gemmatimonadaceae bacterium | reverse complement strand
CACCTGCTCGACGACGAGCTCGAGGCGGCGAAGCGCGCTGGGGTTTCCGTCACGCTCGAGAAATCGGCGCCGATTCCCGGCAAGGACGTGGGCTGGTCGCTGCGCTTCGCGCGACAGGCGCAGTTTCACCCGGTGAAGTTCATGGCCGGTCTCGCGCGCGCGATCACCGCGCGCGGTGGACGGATCTACACGCAGACGCACGCCGAGTCGGTCAAGGGTGGCGAGCGGCCGACCGTAAAAACCGCCGACGGACGCACGATTCGCTGCGACGCCATCTGTGTCTGCACCAACTCGCCGATCAGCGACTACGTCGTCACGCACCTGAAGCAGGCGCCGTATCGCACCTTTGTGATCGGCGCGGCGATTCCCGGCGATGCGGTGCAGCCCGGCCTCTACTGGGACACGCCGTCGCCCTACCACTACGTCCGCCTGATGCGCGGGAGCGGCTCGGGCGACGACATCCTCATCGTCGGCGGCGAGGATCACAAGACGGGTCAGGAGGACGACGCCGAGTCGCGCTTCGAGTGTCTCGACGAATGGATGCGCGAGCGCTTTCCCGCGGCGGGTCCGGTGCTCTATCGCTGGTCCGGCCAGGTGATGGAGCCGGCGGACTATCTCGCGTTCATCGGTCCCAATCCCGACGGCACGCCTAACGTTTTCATCGCGACCGGCGATTCGGGCAATGGGATGACCCACGGCGCGATCGCCGGGATGCTGCTGACCGATCTCGTCCTCGGCCGCCCCAACCGCTGGGCGGAGCTCTATGACCCGAAGCGCGTCGCCGCGCGGAGCGCGACCGATCTCCTCAAGGAGAACCTCAACGTCGCCGCCCAGTATGCCGACTGGGTGAAGCCGGGAGAGACGGACGATGTCGCCAACATCCCGCCCGGCGAGGGCGCCGTCCTGCGGCGCGGCGTTCATCGCGTCGCTGCCTATCGCGACGAGCAGGGAAATGTCCACGAGCGATCCGCGGTCTGCACGCATCTCGCATGCATCGTGCGTTGGAACTCGGGCGAGAAGTCGTGGGACTGCCCGTGCCATGGATCACGGTTCGACGCGTTCGGCAACGTCGTCAACGGGCCGGCGATCATGGCCCTCGGCCCCGCCGAGCCGGACGCGGCGCGCCCGCGTGCGGCGCAGGTGCCCGAGGCATCTGCCTGACGGCGGCGCAGTCCAGAACATTCACATGGAGCAGACAGATGGCTGACAACACCGCGAACAACAGCGCGAACACCAGCAACGCGGCGAGCTCGTCGCCGAAGCTCGGCTTTGGATACGAAGTGCAGGCTGGTGATTCGCTGAGCAAGATCGCCAAGCACGTCTACGGCGACGCATCGCGCTGGAAGGAGATCTGGGAGGCCAACAAGGCGGCCATTCCGAACCCTGACCTCATTCATCCGGGACAGCAGCTGTCAATGCCGCCGCGCTGACGAACGCGGCGATTGACGCGCTCCGGCAGCGCGTCAAATTAGGGGATGCCAACTGACGTCATCGAGGTTCGCGACCTCGTCAAGCAGTACGGCGACTTCGTCGCGGTTCGCGGACTCTCCTTCACCGTCGCGCCGGGAGAGGTGCTCGGACTCGTCGGGCCTAACGGTGCCGGCAAGACGAGCACCCTCCATTCCCTCGCCGGGATCATCCGGCCGACGAGCGGCGACATCCGGATCGCCGGCCACGACCTCGTCAGCGACCCGGTTCCGGCCAAGCGCGCGCTCGCGTTCGTCCCCGACGAGCCGCAGCTGTTCGAGTACATGACGGTCGATGATCACCTTACCTTCATCGCCCGGCTCTATGGCGTTCCCGACGCTGCACAGCGCGTCGAGCCGCTGCTGCGCGAGCTCGAGCTGGCCGACAAGCGGAGCGCGCTCCCCGCCGAGCTCTCGCGCGGCATGCGCCAGAAGCTGGCCATCGCCTGCGCATTCCTCCACCAGCCGGCAGCGCTCCTTCTCGACGAGCCACTCACCGGACTCGACCCGTTAGGCATCCGCCGGATGAAGGCGGCGATCCTCGCTCGCGCCCACGCCGGCACGGCGGTGATCCTCAGCTCGCACCTCCTCCACCTCGTCGAAGAGCTCTGTACCCGCATCCTGATCATCCAGGGCGGACAGTGCATGGTGCTCGGCAGCATCGCCGAGATCGCGGCGAGCCGTCCCGATCTCGAGGGTCGCGGACTCGAGGAGCTCTTCCTGGCGATCACCGGACAGGACACGCCGGACGCATCGGGCGCCGGGATCGCCGGCCGGTGAGCACGACAGCGGCCGAGCCGCGCCCTGCAGCGACGCACACCAGCGCCGCGAGCGCGCTGACATATCTCGTCGTCCGCTCGGGGCGCAACCGCGTGCGCGCGCAGCTCGCGCGGCTGAAGAATGTGCGGTACGTGCTCGGCATGCTCTTCCTGATCGCCTACTTCACGATGATCCTGCGACCCGACCGGCTGCTGAACATGCCGCGTCATGGCGCGGACGGGATGCCGAGTGCGCTGCTCGGCGCGAACTCACTCGCGATCTCGGCCCTCGCGCTGACCGTGCTCGTGGTCTACTGGTGGACGTTCGGGTCGAAGCTGTCCGCGGTCGCACTGTCGCGCGCCGAATCGCGACAGCTGTTGCCCGCGCCATTGTCGCGGACGCAGCTCATCCTCTTCAAGCTGGCGCGCGCCAGCCTCGCGACGCTGATCAGCGCGCTGATCCTCGCGGTCATCAGCCGGCGGGCGAGTGGGGTCCTGCCCTTCCCACTCCGCGTGTTCAGCTATTTCGTGCTGTTCGGAACCTTCCAGCTCCACCAGCTTGGCGCGACGCTGACGCGGAGCGGCGGCAAGCCGGTCGGCGAGAAGCTCGGCACCCGAGGCTGGATCATCGGCGGCGCGGTCGTCGCCGTGATCGTCGCGGCGATCGCGGTGAGCGTGCTCCCCGTCTGGCCATCGGTGGTCGCCGCGCCGGAGATCGGCGGCGCACTCGACCGGCTGCGAGGAGCGCTGTACAGCATGCCGGCGCTGTTCGTCATCGCGCCGGCCCGTGCGGTCGTCGCGCCGTTAGGCGTGCAGTCGGTGAACGAATGGCTGCGCGTCATCCCGATCGCCGTCGCGATCTGGCTGCTCCACATTCCCTGGATCCTGCTCAACCGCACCCCGTTCGAGGAAGCAGCGGTCGCGGCCGGCGAGCGGCGCGAGGCGCTTCGTGCCGCGATGCGCGCGCAGCGGGCGAGCGGCGGACGCGGTATCGGCGCGCTCATCGCCGCCCGCGCCGCGTTAGGCAAGAAGACATTCGTCGCGCGGCGGACATGGCTGCCGCTCCCGCCGACCGGCCCGGCGTGGATGGCGGTTACGTGGAAGCACTTCATCCCGACCATCAGGCAGATGCGATGGGCGACGCTGGCGCTCGTCGTGCTCGGCGCCGCGCTGATCGGTGGGGTCGCCGGGTACATGTCGTACGACAAGACCGGCGACGTCGCGACGGCGGTGATGTTCGGCCGCAACGCGGTCGCGTTGCTCGGGCTGATCCTCGGGATCGCGTGGACGCTGATCGGCCCGCTCTACACCCGCAACGACTTCCGGAGCGACCTGCCGTATCTCCGGCTGCTTCGCACCTTCCCACTCGACAGCGGCGCGCTGGTCGGCGCGGAGATCGCGTCATCGACGATGCTGATTCTCGCCTTTCAGCTGATCTGCCTTTCCGTCGCGCTCGTTCTTCCGACAGGAGGCGCCGTTCCGCACCTTGGTGAGCGCGTGGTGATCTTCCTTGCGCTGATCCTCGCACTGGCCACGCTGGATGTGCTGAGCGTAACGGTGCGCAACGCGATCGCGCTGTTTTTCCCCGGCTGGGTCAAGCTCGGCGGTGAAAGCGGCGGCTTCGAGGCGATCGGCCAGAACCTGCTCGGTACGGCGGGTTCCGTTCTGCTGCTCATCCTGCTCCTGATCCTGCCGGCGCTCCTCGCCGGCGGAGTCGTCTACACCATGCACGCGCTGCCGACCGCCGTCACCGGCCGCGTCGCGCTCGCCCTGATCGCATTCGTCGGCGCGATCACGGCCGAGCTCTGGTTCCTCTTCAAGTGGCTCGGCACGATCTACGACAACATCGACGCGTCGGAGATACTCGAGCCAGCCTGAGGTCGTCGCGCCACACGGAGTTGCGACACGGCGATGAGTGGAAGTGTGACGGCGGAAGTCTCGAAACGGCAAAAGACGGGAAGTCTCGAAACTGCCTTGATGCTCGGAAGTGGCGACAGCGGAAGTCTTGAAACGGCAGGGGCGGAAGTCTCGAAGCTGCCTTGATGCTCGGAAGTGGCGACAGCGGAAGTCTTGAAACGGCAGGGGCGGAAGTCTCGAAACTGCCTTGATGCTCGGAAGTGGCGACAGTGGAAGTCTCGAAACGGCAGGGGCGGAAGTCTCGAAACTGCCTTG
>JAICUE010000086.1 GCA_025936015.1 Gemmatimonadaceae bacterium | reverse complement strand
GGTTGCACCGGTGCGCTCATCTGCAGGACGTGCAGGTCGTTGTACAGCCCGGCCAATGCGTTCACCGTCCCTGTCGAGACATTCACCTGGTCGGCGAGCAGCCCGCTCAGCGGATACCCGACGGCGACGATGTCGTCGCCCGGACGTACCGCCGGATCGTCGCGAAAGCTCACGCTCGGTCCCTGCGGCAGCGTTGTCTCGAGCAGCGCGAGGTCGTCGTCCGGGTCCAGCGCGCGTACCCGCGCCGGGCGACCCTCGCTCCCGGCGATACGGACCGTCACTGCGCCGCAGCCGCGCACGACGTGCTTGTTCGTCAGGACGTAGCCGCGATCGCGCGACACGACGAACCCGGAGCCAGAACTGGTCGAACCGCGACCGAAGCCGCCTGCTTCGCCGTCGTCCCCCCGGTGCGGCGTCGGCTGACCGGGGCCACTGGTCTCGGCAACGATGCTGTCCCTGCGTGTGGAAGTGTTCGCGGGGTTGGAAACGCCCCGCGCATCGAGCACGACGTTAGGCGGGCTGCCCGGCGTTTGGACGCTTGAGCGCTCGTCGTTTGCCAGTTGCGGCCCGACGACCGTCATGAGACGCTCCCATTTCTTTCGTTCGTCGGGGCGGTAATCGAAGTAGCCGGGATCGCGGCGGAGCGCCTCTTCCCAGTAAGTCGCGGCGTCGACACCGCGGTCGAGTTCGAGCGAAATCGTCGCGAGCGCTCCCCATGTCGCGGGATCGCTGTTCTCGGCGCGCGCCGCCTCGCGCAGTGAGCGCAGTGCTTCCTCGTGGCGGCCGAGCGCCTCGAGCACCAGCCCCGCGCCGCGCAGCGCTGCCGCCGATTGCGGGGCGAGCCGTTGCGCGTCGCGGTACGCCTGCAGTGCGTCGTCGTTCCTCCCGGATGCCGCCAGCACGTGACCGAGGTTCGCGTAGCCGATCGCATCGGTCGGGCGCCGGACGATGTATTGCTGGTAGCTCCGCACTGCAGCCTTGGCGCGGCCGAGGCCCTCCTGCGCGTTTCCGATCCCGAGCAGCGACTCGTCATGCTCGGGATGGATGCGTTGCAGCGACTCGAACTCCGTCAGCGCATACTGATACTGGCCGGCCGCCAGCAGCGTTTCCCCCCGAGCCATGGCCTGCGTGATCGCGGCATCGGTCTGGGTCGGGGCTTGGGCGTCGAGCGGCGCGCCGGCGATGCTGAGCCAGGCGAGCGCGAACGCCAAATACGGGAGGGGCGTGAGAGCGCCAGGAAGAGTGGCGCGGGGGGAGCGTCGGCTGTCCATCGATTGTCCTCACCCGGGAGCCGGCAGGCCGCCTGCATGGCGCCGCGCTTCGCTACTGGTATCGGCCGCCCGAGCACCCATTTGACTGATGGCAGAGCCCGCTGGTCACGCTGGCTTGCCTTCCGCGCCCGCCCTTCGTTATCTTCTTCGGTCTCTGGCACTTGCCATCACAATTGCCGTCCATCGGCTGTCACCTGACTGGGCCTGTCTCCCGGCTCCGAGCGTCATATGCACCCCTTCATCGAAACTCAGAAAGAATGGCTGCGCACGAACCTCCCGCCCTTCCGGCCGGGCGACACCGTGCGCGTGAACGTGCGAGTCCGTGAAGGCGAGAAGGAGCGTCTGCAGGCGTTCGAGGGCGTGTGCATCGCGCGGCGCGGCAGCGGGGTCAGCGAGACCTTCACGGTCCGCAAGATCTCCAACGGCGTCGGCGTCGAGCGCATCTTCCCCGTGCACAGCCCGATGATCGGCGACCTCGCGGTCGTTCGCCGCGGCCGCGTGCGCCGCGCGAAGCTCTATTACCTCCGCCACCTCACGGGGAAGGCGACGCGCATCAAGGAGAAGAAGGTTCGCGTCGCGGTCCCCGCGACCGGCAGCGCGGAGTAGGAGCACCGCGCAGTGGCGGCGGGCCGGCGCGGCTCCCGCAAGCGGTGGAGCACCTTCGAGCGCGACGCGCGCGCCGAGCACGGTCCGCTGATCGCCGGAATCGATGAAGTCGGACGGGGCCCGCTCGCGGGCCCCGTTGTCGCATGTGCCGTCATCATGCCCGCCGATGCGCGCGCGCTCAACGGCGTCGACGACTCCAAAGCGTTAGGCGCGGCCGAGCGCGTCCGCCTCGCCGGCAAGATCCGCGAGCGCGCGGTGTGCTTCGGCCTCGGCGCTGCCTCGGTGCGCGAGATCGATCGCGTCAACATCTATCATGCAACGGTCCTCGCGATGCGGCGCGCACTCGGCCGCCTCCGCGTCGCACCCGACCACGTCATGGTCGACGGCCGCGAGATCCGCACCCTCGCCACGCCCCACACGGCGATCGTCGGCGGCGACAGGCGTTGCTACAGCATCGCCTGTGCATCGATCCTGGCGAAGGTGACGCGCGATCGCTTGATGGCGGCGCTCGCGCATCGCTACCCGAATTACCGCTGGGAAACCAACGTCGGGTACGGGACACCGGAACACTGGGCACGCGTCAACGAGCACGGGCTCTCCCCACACCATCGGCGCACCTTCGTCAAGGCGCGGCAACTCGTGCTCGACCTCGATGTCCCGCCGGACGACGACCCGTGCGGTTCGGATGACGAGTTGCCGATGCACGTAGTCGCCGACGCCTTGTCGCCGACGCCGGCAATCGTGCCGGTGGCATCGGCCACCGACACGAGCGATCTCTCGCACGACCTTCCCTACTTCCCCGACCCCCAATGAGTGACGCTACGGCAGCGAATGATCAGCCGCTGATCTTTCGCGAGGGACTGCTCGACGGACAGGTCGCGCTCATCACCGGCGGGGGAACCGGGATCGGCCTCGGCATCGCGCAGCTGCTCGCACGGTTAGGCGCGCATGTCGTCGTCGCCAGCCGGAAGGCCGAGCACGTCGAGTCAGCGGCGCAGTCGATCCGCGCGGCCGGCGGTTCGGCTTCATCGGAGACCGTCGACGTGCGCGACGCCGAGCAGGTCCAGGCGATGGTCGCGCGGATCGAGCAGGCGCAGGGACGGATCGACCTGCTCGTCAACAACGCTGCCGGCAACTTCTATGCACCGTCGGAGTCGCTCTCGCCTAACGCGTGGCGGTCGGTCATCGAGATCGATCTCTTCGGGACGTTCTTCTGCTCGCAGGCGGTGCTGCCGGCGATGAAGCGGCAGGGCCGCGGCCGCATCGTCAGCATCTCGATGACGCTGCACTATCGCGGCTGGCCGCTCATGGCGCACGCAACGGCGGCAAAGGCCGGCGTCGACGCGCTGACGCGGACGCTGGCCATCGAGTGGGCGCCGTACGGCGTGCGGATGAACGCGATCGCGCCCGGGCCCATTCCCACCGAGGGCGTTCGCAGGGCATTCACGCCCCCGCCCTCGGCGAGCGGCCAGGTGCCCGACATGTTCGCCGTCGAGCAGGCGATGACGAGCTACGCGAAAAAAGCGATCCCGGCGGGCCGCTGGGGCACGCCGGGAGACATCGCGAACATGGTTGCGTTCCTCGCCTCGCCCGCCGGGGACTGGATCACCGGCTCGATATTCGTGGTCGATGGCGGAGAGTGGCTGGCCAGGAACCCGGCGCCGCAGATGCAGCGTTAGGCAGCGCGGGCATCCCGGCGTTGGCGCCGCTGAAATCAGTGTCGATACGCTGCCGCTGACTGGTCGCCGCCCTGGCGCGTCGTGATCGCGATGACGCCACCCATGTTGTTCATCCCGAAGCGGGTCGTCGCGTCCCACGAACGATAGAGCCGGATCGTGGCGATCACCTCGGCGGGGATCGAGCTCAGGATGCTGAAGTCGCCGTAGCGCTGGTTATCGACGTAGACCGTCGGCATTGGCGACGACTCGTTGTAGAAGGTCATCTTGCCGCGATTGCTGAGAAAATTCCCTCGCAGCCGGTGAATGGCGTCGTAGGCGTTGTCAGCGTGCGACGCGACGATCTCGTCCTCGGTGATGAGGTTCGAGTCATACACCCCGCTCGCCGGGCGGTTGGCCGCGCAGCCGAGCAGTAGTACGGGGACGAGCACATCTACCAGGTGCGTGCGAAGCATGACAGCCTCTGCGGCTTCCCGCGGTTCGAGACGCCTGCGTGCATCGTGCATCCGAGCGATTGGCATAATTGACGCCAGAACGCAAACCGGCCCGGGAGATTTCCCGGGCCGGTTTGTTCGGACATTGTCAGGTCGCGTCAGGACGCTGAGCAGGCCGGATTCGTCGTCAGCCCGCGCGCATTCAGCTCGGCGCGTGGCAGCGGGAACGCCTGGTTGAATGGATCGGTCGGAAGTGCCTTGGCGAAGTGCGCTTCGTCGAGGTAGCCGTACGCGCGCAGATCGACGAGGCGTTGCGGTCCCTCGAAGAGCAGTGACCACCGCTTCTCGAAGAGCACTGCCTTGCGCGCTGCGTCCTGGTTGGCGAACGCGGTGTACGGAGTCGGCGAGTAAACGTTGTGCACCGAGTTGATGTCGAGGAGCGCGTTGTTCAACTGATTCTCCTCGATATACGCCTGTGCACGGAGCAGCACGAGCTCCTCATCCGTGATCAGCGGAATCGGGACGATGGTATTCGCGTTGGTAGGCGCCGCGAAGCTGAAGGTGTAGTCGCTGCTCAGCCCCTGCGTCGCCGTCAGCGTGCACGGCGGCTTGTCGCAGGTGCGAAGCGTGACCTTGGACGAACGCGTGTCGTTTGCCGGGATGCTGTCCTGAAGCCCGGCGAACGCTGCGATCTTGTTGTCCGCCCGTGGGTTCGAGAACTGGTCGCCGACGGGATCGAAGTGATAGTAGATCCCGACCTTCAGGTCCGATGCGGGCACCGCTCCCGGGCCGGCTCCGCCCAGCGCTTCAGTGAGCTCGCTGACCGCGGTCGGCAGCAGCGACGGCTGCGGCGCCTGCCGGTCGATCGCGCGGTAGAAATCGACCTTCCCCTTCAGCCCACGATTGAAGCGGCGGAGGTTGCGGACCTGGTTGTAGTCACGGCCATGCGACGACCAGCTCGTCGGCAGGGTGAATGGCACGGTCTTCCAGACCGTCGCCTTAGACGTGTCGGTGTTCGCGACGCTGTCGCCGGCTGCGAGGAAGTCCGCGTTCGCGCTGTCGAGCAGCGCCGCGATGTATGTGAGCACGTACTGCTTGCAGTACACAGGCGTGATCGCGCGCGGTTCATCCGTCTGCAGCGGGATCCCGACGGTATCGCGCAGCTCGATCACGCGATAGAAGTCGAGCGCCTTCATCGTCCGGAAGAAACCGTTCGCCGCGTTGATCTCGTCTTCGCTGAAAATGTTCGGCGGCGGATTCTTCAACGCGAGCAGCACGGTGTTCGCCGCGCGCGTCGCGGTGTAGAAGGGCGAGAAGCCGCTGCCGCCGGCAAAGCTGCCCGGATCCGCCTGACCACCAAGCGTTTCACCGACGTAGCGTGGCTCCGAAGCGTCGATGCGGTAGACGTCGCGCGCCAGGATCTCGGGCAGGATCACGACGCCCGTGCTCGCATACGCGGAACGATCCTGTGCCGTTACGCCGATCGCCAACTGCTGCAGCGTCGTGCGCGTGAGGTTGGACAGCGCATCGACCGTCGGTGCGTCGATCGGCGGCGCGATCGGGTTGTCCTTGCACCCTGCGACGGCGAGGCCGGCCGCGAGTGCGATTCCAATGTATCGCTTCATTTATCTGTGCTCTCGCTCAGAAGGTGGTATTGACGGTCAGGTAGTACAGCCGGCTCGGTGGATACGGCGTCACGTCCTGGAAGCGCCCGAGCGCCTGGTTGCCGAAGTTCGAGACTTCGGGGTCGAGACCGGAGTACCGCGTCCACGTCGCCAGGTTGCGGCCGCTCAGATCGATACGCGCGCTCGCGACCTTGCCCGCGAACAACCGTCCGGTGAGGTCGGTCGGCAGCTCGTAGCCCACCGAGATCTCGCGGATCTTGACGAAACCGTTAGGCTCGACATAGACCGCGTGGCCCTTCGCAAACTCGCGGATACGGGCGTTGCCGACCGCGGAATCGGCGAGCAGTCCGCCGTCGAAGTAGTTGTTGGTCAGGTTCACGCCGAGGCCGCCCTTCCGCCAATCAACGAGCGACGAGAAACGGAATGGACCGTAGTTCAGGTCGTTGTTGAAGCCCATCTGGAAATCCGGCGCCGAATTTCCCATGAACTTGAGGACGCGATTCGCCGCTGGGCACGAGGTACCGGAAGAGTTCAGCGCCGTGCATCCATCGACCGCCTGCAGAATCGTCGTGATCTGGCCTTGCTGAATGAATGCGTTCCCGAAGCGGCTGCCGAACGACCCGGACACCGGGATGAACGGCTGCACGGGAAGGCGCGTCACTCTGCCAAGGTTGCTCGAGTACGTCGTGTTCGAAATCCACTGGAAGTGGCCCATCTGGACCGGCGTGGCGCCGAGCTCGATCTCGGTGCCGTGCTGCACGATCTGGCCGCCGTTGATCCACTGGCTGGAGAAACCGGTCGACGGCGCCACTGACGCCTGCAGCAGCAGGTTGTCGCTCTGCTTGCGGTACTGCGTCGCCGAGAGGCGCGCGCGCCCATCGAGCAGCGTCAGATCGAACCCGCCCTCGAGCTCACCCGAGACTTCCGGCTGGATGCTTTCCGCGCCGACGATGGTCGACGCGCGATAGCCACTGACGCCGCCCTGAATGAGGTTCGTGAGGAAGGTGTACTTGCCGGCCGTCGGCTGGTTGCCCGCGCGCCCGTAGGCGACACGCAGCTTGAGTTCGTCCGTTGCGGGCGGCAGCCACGGCAACCGGTAGGACGCCGAGAACTTCGGGTAGGCGTAGAAGCGCTTCGGGTCGCCGTTGTTGCTCGTGCGCTCGGAGTTGACGCCGGCGGTGAGCAGCAGTCGCTCGCTCAAAGTCAGGAACTCTTCCTGAGCGAACATCGAGAACGCCTTCACGAGGTCCTGGCTTTCGAAGGACACGACCTGCGTCGACGCGGCGACGTTGGTCACGCCGGGGAACACGCCGTGACCGGTGTTCGTCACAATGTCCTGCTGGCTGCGATCCTGACGGAAGCCCGCCGAGGTGGTCGCGGTGAACATGGTGCTCGTCAAACGGTGCGTGAGCGACCCGCTCAGGTTCGCGCTGACGACGTTGCCCTGATTGTTGACGATGGAGCCGGGCAGAGGATTGACCTGCTCGACGTACAGCGTCGCCGGGGCGATGATTTTCGCGTTGTCGGCGTACGCGTCGATACCGCCGATGAGCGTGAAGTCGAGAGTCTGCTGCGACCGCACGAGGAGGTTGTACGTTGCCGTGCCGCTGCCGAGCAGCCGATACACGTTCTCCGGCGTCTTCACCTGATCGGCAACCTGGAACGGGTTGTTGTTGCCGACCGAGCTCGACGGGTTTCTCGGGAACGTCCCGTCAGGGCGCCGACGCAGATCGTAGAACGATGGCGTCTGCGAGAACGTCGTGTACGGGCTGATGCCGGTATTGTCGTTTCCGCTGACGCCGCGCTGCGTGAGGCTGTGAATCAGCTCGGTGTTCGCGCGAAGGTTCAGGCGTGAGCCGAACTGCTGCCCAAGATTGACGCGGAGCGACTGCTTGTTGTAGAAGTCGTTCAGCTCGATCCCGCCGTCGTGCTGGACGAGGCCCGAGACGAAGAAGTTCGTCCCGCTCTGGGTGGCGCCACGGAGCGATGCGACCGTCTGATAGTTGAACGGGTTCTCACCGTACAACTCTTTCTGGTAGTCGTGGCAACCGGAGTTGTTTTCGTTGAAGAACGCCTGGTTCGCCGCGATGTCGGCAACGGCGGTATCCCCGACGTAATCCGAATATTCCTGCGCGTTGTTGAAGCACCGGATGCCGATCGTGTTCGAGATCGCCGCCGTCCCGAATCGCTGCGCAACGTCGAAGGTCGTCTTCCCCGCGCGTCCACGCTTCGTCGTGATCACGATGACGCCGTTGGAGCCGCGCGATCCGTAGATCGATGACGCCGACGGACCCTTCAGCACCTGGATGCTCTCGATGTCGTTCGGATTCAGGTCCGCCGCGCGGTTGACGCGCTGGTCCTGGGTCGACGGGTTCTGCTGACGAGCGGCCTGAGTAATGACCGTCAGGCCGCTCGCGATCGAGGAGTTGTCCAGGATCACGCCGTCGATGACGTACAACGGGCTGAATGAGCCGTTGATCGTCGACACGCCGCGAACCTGGATCTGCGTGCCGCCGCCGACCGCGCCGCTGTTCTGGGTGATGATCGCGCCCGCCACCTTCCCCTGCAGCGCATTGTCGACCGTCTGCGCCGGAACCCGGTTCAGCTCCTCGCTCGAGACCACGGCGACCGAGTTGGCCGCGTTCACGCTCGAGACCGCGGTCGCCACGCCGGTGACGACCTGCTCCTCGAGCTGCAGCACGTCGCGCTCGAGCGCGATGGTGACGTTGTCCTGCGTGGCACCGACCTGCACGCTTGCCCGCTTGAACCCGACACGCCGCGCGAGCAGCGTGAGATCCCCGCTCGGGACGAGCAGCGCGAAGCTGCCATCCTCGGCGGTGTACGTCCCGATCGAGGTGCCGACCACGTTCACGGCGGCATTGGCGAGCGCCTCGCCGGAGGCCGTGGCGGTCACCCGTCCGGTGATGCGGCGCTGCTGCGCATAGGCGTCGCTGCTGAACAGCGCGCCCGCGAGCAGGGCCAGAGCTAGAACACGATACTTCTTCACGGTGCCTCCGCAGGATGGTAATAAGCCACGCGCCGTGACACGAGGCAGGCGGGTCACGGCGGGCGAACGATCCGGCCAGAAATTCTGGCCGATCAGGCGCTACAGATACCCTT
>JAICUE010000368.1 GCA_025936015.1 Gemmatimonadaceae bacterium | reverse complement strand
CCCATCGAGATGAAGTTGCGATCGATGTTGTGCAGGAGCGTCAGGCGCGTGCCGCGGTCGACCGGCTCGAGCTCCCACCGCAGCTCCTGCCCGCCCCAGTTGTACTCGAGCAGTCGCGGTGGATCGGCGCGGGTGACCCGCGTCTCGGAAACCTGCGGCGTCGGCGCTCCCACCGTCGTCAGCTTTACGGTGGCGCCCGTGCGGCCGAGGTTCGCATCGGCGTCGAAGGGCGCCCATTCGCGCAGCTGCGCTGGATCCGTCAGCGCACTCCAGACCTTGTCCGGCGAGTGACGGAATTCCCGCTCGAAGATGAGCGTCCAGTTGTCGCCATCCTTCTTGACCGTCGCGCCGTTGGCGGGGCCCGGGGTGTACTGCTCGCGATCGCTCATTTTTTTCTCCCTTGTTTGCGCTTCGCTTTCGGCGCCGGATGGGTGCGGTCGAGGTGGCGCTCGAGTGCATCAGCGTGAGTCGCCCAGAGCCGGCGGAATGGAGCCAGCCAGTCGTCGACCTCCTGCAGTGCCCGCGGCTTGAGCCGGTACAGGCGCCGCTGGGCGTCCGCGGTGGACTCGACGAAGCCGGCGTCTCGCAGCACGCGAAGGTGCTTCGAGACCGTCGGCTGCGGCATGCGGAGCTGCCGCTCGAGCTCACCGACCGACTGCTGCGACGACGCCAGCAGACTCAGGATCGCCCGCCGGTTCGGCTCGGCGATGATGTGGAACGCGGAATCCATGGAACATGATATACTACGTGGTGTATATACCTGTCAAGGCATGTATACGGCGAAAGAACTACAGCGAGGAGGGGGAAGCAGAAACGGCCTGTCGAAGGAGGGATCGCGTCGTGCGCGGCTTCACGCAGCCTCGATCGGCGCGCTCCATCTGAACGTCCCCCACTCCATCACCAGCGTACCGTGCCGCGCATCGATCGGGACGATCGTGATCGTGAACTCTTCCACCGGGGTCGCGAGCTGCTTCACCGTCATCGCCTGCATGCCGAGGTCGAACTTCCCGTTGTATTCGGTCCCCCACTGGCCGGTTTGCGTGTTGACGATCAGGTCCGCGCCCTTTGCGCGCGGCACCGTCCAGAGCGTGTATTTTCCTGCCGGCAGCTTCAGTCCGGCGAGCGTTATCGGCGCCGTTATGAAGAGCTGCGTCGCGGCGTTCGCGCCGGTGCGCCAGACGTGATCGTAGGGGAGAAGGTCGCCGACGAGCACGCGACCGCGCGCCAACGGGCGCCCGTAGTCCACCATGAACGCCGCGCCGCCGATGGTTCCGCGCGCGGTGTCGCGTACACTCAACTGCACCACGCCGCCCCGTTGCGCCTCCAACGCGGCGAAGCGCTCCCCGATCGCCGCGACGTCAGGCTGCGCGGCCAGGCGGGTCACGTTCACCTTGTACGTCGAACGCGCCCCGGAGTACGTCAGCATGTTCCCGCTCGAGTCGAAGGTCGCTTCACCGACTCCAGAGAGCCAGTCATGCCAGATCTCGGCGCGTCCTCCCGGCAAGGGACGAACGAATCCCTCATGCAGCGGGAAGCGGTCGAATTCGCGATCGATGTAAAACTGCCGCATCCGGACACTGTCGCCGGCGGCGAGCTTCGTCGCCGCGGCGCGCTGCAAGGCGGCGCCGAAGTACAGGTCGGTGAGGCTGTACATCTGCGGCACGTGGGCCATCGCGATGCCGCCACCAGTGGCGAACGCGCGCCGGAGAGTCCCCACGCTGTCGCGCTTCGTGATCTTCACGGAGTCCGCGGTCACGTCGGCGACGACGTGACGCAGTCGCTGCGCCGATGGCTCGCTGGGGGTTTCGATGTCCATGTCGAGGTGCCGGATGCGGCCGCCGTCGCCGAGGATGATCCGGGTGTGCCGTCGGCGTACCCGCGGGAAGCGATCGACTGCGTCGGTGACGACGGTATCCGCGGTGCGTGTGACGCTCTCGACTGCGATGGTATCGCGCCCGAGCAATGTGAGAAAGCCGTAGCGGACCGGCGTTGCGCTCGGTCGACAGGCGGCGAGGCCGAGTGACCCGATGATCAGCGCGATCAGCGACTGCGGGTGGTTCGTCAGCCGTCTGCGCGACATGTCTTGTCTCCGGAAGGTGGTGGCACAGCCCACGCCGGGCGCGGGGCCGTTAGGCGGCGCCCGTGGGCTCTGTCAGAACGTACCGGGACCAGTGCCATCCGCCAGCAAGGGCACGTCGCCTTGACGGCTTCCTTGCACTGCGAATGGCGCCTCAGCGCGACCCGGGCGCGGTCCCCGTGGTGCGCGGCGCGGCTCCCGCCGTTCGTGCGACATCGATCATCTCGAGCGTCCGCGACCCGAAGTTCGTCAGCAACAGGGTGCGGCCGTCCGACGTCAGGCGCAACTCGCGGGGGAAAGCGCCTGCGGGAACCGTTCCCAATGTTGCGCGGGCGCCGGCACGGAGCAGTGCCGCGCTGACGACCGTGAGCGATTCGTGATCGTTTGCATTGCCGGCGAACCGGTTCGAGCTCGTGACGACGACGCGGGCGCCGCTGTCGACGACGGCGACGCCGACCGGCGCGCTGCCGACCTCGGTCCGGCCGATCAGTGCATGAGCGGGGTCGTTGACCAGCAGGTCCGTGTCAAACGCGAGGAGCTCATTGTCGTCACGCGCGCTGACGTAGGCGACGCGGCCATCGGGCGAGAGCACCAGGCGTACCGGATTGCAGCCGGCCGGTATCCGCGCAACTTCGGCGTGCGCTGGGTCGCGCAGCGCCGCCGCGATGTCGAACACGATGATTGCGCCGGGCGGGTGATTGGGCGCGTTAGGCCTGACGTTCCTGTTCTCGGGCTGGCATGGCCGTGGCCAGTTCCAGTCCGCCAGCGCGACCTCGCTCGTCGTGTAGAGAAAACGTCCATCAGGCGAGAGGGTGACCGCGATCGGCGCGTTGCCGACGTCGAGCTTCGCGACGATGCCGCGATCCTTGAAGCCGCCCACCCGCGCAGAATCGATGTCGATCACTATCACCGCCTGTGCGCGCTCGGCGGAAGCGATCAGATACCGGTCGTCCGCCGTGACGCTCGTGTATATGAAGCCGACCGGCGAGCCATTACCCATGTATCCGAGTACGGCATTGTCGCCGCCGGCCTCGAGGCGGGTAGCGTCGACGAAGGCGAGATAGCCGCCATCGGCGACGATGAGCAGCTTGCCGTCATGCGTCAGGACCGCCCCGGTCGGATTTCCCTGCAGGTCAATCGTTCTCGCGAGCGACAGCCTACCATTCGTACGATGCACGATCGCGAGAGCGCCACCCTGGGACCCGTCGGCCTGGGTCAGGGTGACGAATATCCAACAGCCATCGGCCGTGACCACGGGCTCGAATGGCCGCCCGGGCAGCTCGAGATGGACGATCGCGTCGGGCGCAGGCACGTTGCATGTGCTGTCCTGGGCGTGCGCCGCGTGCGTCGCGAGCGCGAACGCGAGAGCGAACGCGAGAGCGATAGTGGCACTTCGACCGACCGCGGACGGT
>JAICUE010000313.1 GCA_025936015.1 Gemmatimonadaceae bacterium | reverse complement strand
CCGCCGCGCCTCCACACGTTAGGCGGGAAGCGTTGGGGGGCACAGCGCGACAAGACCCGGGCGGCGATCCAGGAGATGACCGTCGAGCTGCTCGATCTCTACGCGCGGCGTCAGGTGGCGACGAGGCCGTCGCACGTGCCCGATACCGCCTGGCAGCGCCAGCTCGAGTCGTCCTTTCTGTTCGAGGACACGCCCGACCAGCGCAAGGCGACCACCGACGTCAAGCACGACATGGAAAGCGTGCGGCCGATGGATCGCCTCCTCGTCGGCGACGTCGGCTATGGCAAGACCGAGATCGCGGTTCGCGCCGCGTTCAAGGCGGTCCAGTCGGGGCGCCAGGTCGCCGTCCTCGTGCCGACGACGATCCTCGCCGACCAGCACGCGCGCACCTTCGGGGACCGCCTCGCCGATTTCCCGATCCGGGTCGCGGTGCTCAGCCGCTTCCAGACCGCCAAGGAACAGGCGAAGACGCTCACCGAGCTCGCCGAGCACAAGATCGACGTCATCATCGGCACCCACCGCCTCCTCAGCAAGGACGTCACCTTCGCAGCGTTAGGCCTGATCGTCATCGACGAGGAGCACCGCTTCGGCGTCAAGCACAAGGAGCGCCTGAAGCAACTCCGCCTCGAGACCGATGTCCTCACCCTGACCGCGACGCCGATCCCGCGCACGCTGCATCAGTCGCTCGCCGGGCTGCGCGACATGACGCTGATGCAGACGCCGCCACGCGATCGCTCGCCGGTGCTCACCTTCGTCGAGCCGTGGGACGACGGCCTCATCGACGAAGGAGTCTCGCGCGAGCTCGATCGCGGGGGACAGGTCTTCTTCGTCCACAATCGCATCGAGACGATCGAAGGCGTCGCCGACCACATCAAGCGCATCGTTCCCCGGGCCCGCGTCGCGGTCGGCCATGGGCAGATGAAGGAGCACCAGCTCGAGACGGTGATGCGGCAGTTCGTCAATGGCGAGATCGACGTCCTCGTCTCGACGCTGATCGTCGAGAGCGGCCTGGACGTGCCTAACGCGAACACGATGTTCGTCAACCGGGCCGACCACCTTGGTCTCGCCCAGCTCTACCAGCTCCGCGGGCGCGTCGGCCGCTCGCATCGCCGCGCCTACTGCTACCTGCTCGTCCCCGACCAGGTCGATCCCGACGCCGAGCGACGGCTGCAGGTGCTCGAGCACCACACCGAGCTCGGCTCGGGCTATCGTGTCGCGCTCAAGGACATGGAGCTGCGCGGGGCGGGGAACCTGCTTGGTCCCGAGCAGTCGGGGTTCGTCCATGCGGTCGGATTCGATCTCTACCTCCGGCTGCTCGAGGAGCAGGTGAACCGGGTGACGCGCGCCGAGGGCGCGCCGGCGCTGGTCCCCGCCGACGTTTCGATGGACCTGCCGACATACCTGCCCGACGACTACATCGATTCGCAGGACGCGAAGCTCGACGTCTACCGGCGGCTCACGCGCTTCACCGAGCCGTCCGAAGTGGAGGCGCTCCGGCTGGAGCTGCGCGACCGCTTCGGGCCGTTGCCGCCCCAGGCCGACGCACTGCTTGCCCAGGCGATGCTGCGCATCGTCGGAGGGCTGCTCCGGGTCGAAGGAATCCTTGTGCGCGGCACGGAGGCCCGTATTACCTTTCGTCCGGACGCGGTGCCCCGGATGAAGGGGCTGTCGGCCGCGTTCCATGAGGTTCAGTTCCAGGCCGACGTGAGACGCGCGCATCCCCTGTCGCTCAAGCTCACGCGGCTCGGTGGCGCGCCGATGCTCGACGGTCTGGTGCGTGCGCTGCGGTCGCTGCTTGCCTGACGGCGGCGGGACTGACGCGAGCCTCGCGAGACATTCAACGCCCGCCTCCCCCCGCATGATTCGCTGGAAAGGTTTTGCCCTCGTCGCCACCGTCGCGACACTCGTTGCCTGTGAAGGGTTCAAGGAAGCGATGTCGGCCCACGTCGATGTCGCCGCGCGCGCGGGCAGCCAGGAGCTGTCCTCCGAACGCCTGGCCGAGATCATCGGCGCCACAAAGCTCCCGCTGCAGAAGCAGATCTTCGAGGATTTCACCAAGGTCTGGGTTTCGTACCAGCTCCTCGGTGATGCCGCCGCGCACAACGACTCGCTGACCGATCGCAAGGCGATCGACGACGCGATGTGGCCCGCGGTCGCGCAGGCGAAGCTGCAGAAGTTCTACCAGCAGGTCTCGGCGACGCTGCCGCACGACTCGGCGAGCGAAGCGAAATACAACGAGGGCGGACTGCTCGTCGCGCGCCACATTCTGCTCCTCACGCAGCGGCAGGGCGCGGCGCCGTACACGCCGCAGCAGATCGATTCCGTTCACCGGGCCGCCGAAGCGCTCCGCGCCACGCTGACGCCGTCGAACTTCGCGGCGGTTGCCAAGCGCGTCAGCCAGGATCCCGGCTCCGCGCCTAACGGCGGACTGCTTCCGCCCTTCGGCCCGGGTGAGATGGTCCCCGAGTTCGAGGTCGCGACCCGCGACCTCAAGCCCGGTGAGATCTCACCGGTCGTCCGCTCGCAGTTCGGCTTTCACATCATCGAACGGCTCCCGTACGCGGAGGCGAAGGATGCCTTCTCGAAGCGCTTCGCGTCGCAGTCCACGCGCGGCGCCGAGAGCACCTACGTCGCGCAGCTCGACCAGTCGGGGAAGATCGAGGTGAAGAAGGACGCGCCGGCCAAGGTGAAGGCGATCATGGCCGACCCCGACGCGCACCGCGATGACAAGAGCGTGCTCGCCACGACGACGGCCGGCGACTTCACCGGCGCGAAATTCGTCCGCTGGGTCGGCACGCTGCCGCCGCAGGTGCGGCCGCAGATCCTCCAGGCGCCGGACTCGATGCTCCCCGACCTGGTCAAGGCAATGGCGCGCAATGATCTCATGCTGCGTCGCGCCGACAGCCTGCACATCGACATCGACTCCACCGAGAAGGCGCAGATGTACTCGGGGGTGAAGGCGTTGGTCGTGCAGGTGTGGCAGGCGCTCAACGTCGATCCGTCCTCGCTCGCGCAGGCCGGCAAGACCGAAGCTGATCGCGAGAAGATTGCCGGCGAACGCGTCAATGCCTACCTCGACGACCTCGTCGCCGGTCGCAAGCAGTTCGTTCAGGTGCCCGACGCGATCACCGGACTCCTCCAGTCGAAGTACGAGTCGAAGATCATTCCGCAGGGCATCGACCGCGCGTTCGAACGCGCCCAGAAAGCGCGCGCGACGTCTGATTCGACGAACCGCGCCGGCGCACCGCAGTCGAGTGTGCCGCTGCCCCAGCTTCCCCAAGGCAACGCGCCAGCGCCTGCGCCGAAGCAGTAGTAACTCGTGACGCGTGGCGGGCCGAAGCGTCGGCCCGCCACGCGGCGGTTCACCATGCAGCATCCCGTGCACCGCGCCGGACCCCGGCGCGAATCGGCGGGTATCTTCCAGACATGCCACACAAGCTCTCGCTCGTCGTCGCACTCGCGACCACCGCGCTCTGCGCGCTGTCCCTTCGCGCCCAGGACTCCGCCACCGTCGCCCCACCAGCCACGCCTGGGGAAGTCCCGGTCGATCGCGTCGTCGCCGTCGTCGGCAACACGCCGATCCTCTACTCGAACGTGATCGAGGCGGTGAACATCCGACGCTCGCAAGGCCTCACTGTCCCGACCGACTCGGCCGGCCAGGAGCAGGTCATGCGCACGGTGCTCAACGATCTCATCGACGAGGAAGTCCTCGTCCAGAAGGCGAAGGAGGAGAAGATCGTCGTCGCCGACAACGACATCGCCGCGACTGTCGAAGCGCAGATCAAGCGCGTCCGCGGCCAGTTTCAGAGCGAGGATGAGTACCGCGCCGAGTTGAAGAAGGCGGGCTTCGGCACGCCGGAGGAATACCGTCGCAGCTTGACCGACGAAGCGCGTCGTCAGGCGCTGCAGTCGCAGCTGATCCAGAAGCTGAAGACCGACGGCAAGCTCGTGCAGGTGGGAGTGTCCGAGGCCGACGTCACGAAGACTTACGAGGAGCGTAAGGCAGACCTGCCGAAGCGCCCCGCAACTGTCACCTTCCGCCAGATCGTGATCGCGACCAAGCCATCGGCCGCGGCGCGCGAGGCGGCGCGGGCGAAGGCAGAGTCGCTCCTCGTCGAGATCCGCCACGGCGGTGACTTCGAGCAGATCGCCAAGCGCGAGTCGATGGATCCGAGCGCGGCGCAGGGCGG
>JAICUE010000541.1 GCA_025936015.1 Gemmatimonadaceae bacterium | reverse complement strand
GGTGGCGTGCAGGCAACGATCGCGGTGTGCGCACCAAGCTCGCGCGCGCGGAGCAGCGCGCCGCGAACGTAAGGCGTGCCCCCCGACGCCGCGATCCCGATGAGAAAGTCGCGCGGGCCGAGGGCGAGCGCGTCGATGTCGCGGGCGCCCCCTTCCGGACTGTCCTCGGCGCCTTCCTGCGCACGGAGGAGCGCGTCGTAGCCGCCGGCGATCAGTCCGACGACCATGTCGAAATCGACGCCGAAGGTCGGCGGGCACTCGGAGGCATCGAGCACGCCGAGCCGCCCTGACGTGCCCGCGCCGGCATAGACGAGACGTCCGCCGCGACGGAAGCAATCCTCGGTGATCGCAATCGCGTCGGCGATCTGCTCCTTCTGCGTCGCGACTGCGTCGGCGACCGTGCGGTCTTCGCTGTTGATGATCTCGACGATCTCGAGTGGCGATGCGAGATCGATGTCCGCGGAGCGCGGGTTGCGATGTTCGGTGATCCGCGGATCGAGCACGTCAGGCGGGCAAGGGACAACGTCGGTGCGCATCGCGGAGCGCTGCTGTCGGGCTCCGGGAGCGGCGGCTAAGTTACCGGCTGCATCTGGCCACGGGCAAGTTACACGATGGAGGTAATCGCGTGCGTCGTCTCACGATTCTCGTTGCGCTGATCATGATCGCGTCGCCGGTGCGGGCGCAGATCCTCAAGGTTCCCGCCGGCGGGCTGCGACACGATCCGGCGGTGCTCGTCGGTGCGTCAATCGGGCTGTTCAACCTGCAGGACATATACGACGGGTCGACGCAGACGGCCTGGGTGTTCTCGCAGACCGCCGAGTTCGCGGGGTCGCTCGAGTTCGCGCTCAGCCCGGGTAGTGCATTCGGCGTGTCGGCGTCGTACGCGCACGTCCCATTGCTGTACGTCGATACCATCCAGGCAGCGCAGGGACTCAGCAATGGCTGCTGCGACGCGCACGTCAACGTGTACACGATGAACGCACAGTTCAGCATCGGCGGTGGGGGCGCGCCGGGATTTCACCAGCTCATCGTCCTCAACGCCGGGGTGATCGCATTCGAGAAGTTCACCGCGGATCGTGGCGGGCAGCAGCTCGCGCCCACACGCAACATCGATCCGCGCATCGGCATCGGCTACGGCTTCGGCTATGGCTTCGCCAATCGCAGCGAGGTGTTCCTCGTGCAGGAATACGGCGTCGCGCTGCACGAGAGCACGGGACTGAGCGGCGGCGACCGGCGGCAGTACCAGCAGCAGACGACGCGGTTAGGCATCCGGTACGGCCTCGGCGGGCGGTAGCGCCGCACCGGCCCGGCTCAGATCCGTGGTCGATGGCTGCAAGCAGCAAGCGATAAGCAGTCAGCGCACGGCGGACGAAAGCAGCGGGAAGAAATGCGGAACGGCGGCGAAGCTCGAAAGCTTCACCGCCGTTCGCTTACTGCTTACAGCTTATCGCTTACAGCCAACTGGTCACGGCCGACCGCTTACCGCGCGATCTCGACCCGTCGATCAGATCTTCACCTGCGTCGACGACGTCGTGGTGACGCTCAGCGCGCCGCCGTTCGGGAGGCAGCCTTCGTAGTTCGCGGTCGCGGCGGCAGCAGCGGTACCAGCGGCAGCACCAGCCGCGGCGCCGATCACGGTGCCCTTCGTGTTCTTGCCGAGGACCTGGCCGGCGATCGCACCGAGGACGGCGCCGGTCGCGACCTTCTGGACATCCTTGCCCTTCGACTCGTTACGCACCTTCTCGATCGAGCTGGCCGCGGAGACCGTGCCATCGATCGGATACGAGGTGCCG
>JAICUE010000300.1 GCA_025936015.1 Gemmatimonadaceae bacterium | reverse complement strand
CGCGACCTATGAAGCGGGACTGTCGAGCGCCGGGCGCCTGCACGATCTGTTCGTCACGATCGACGCCGTGACGCCGGGCGAGTTCAAGCGCGGCGGCGACGGACTCACGATCCAGTGGGGAGTGCACGATACGCCATTCGGTGAATGCCTGATCGGGACGACCCCGCGCGGAATCTGCGGGATGTACTTCGTCACCGACGATGATCTCGCCGGCGCGCATCGCCGCCTGGCCGAATCGTGGGAAGGTGCCCGCCTCCTCGAGAACGCGAACGCCACGCAGCCACTCGCCGACCAGATCTTCGGTGACGCCGGCCACGCGACCGCGCCGCTCGCCGTGCTCGTCAAGGGAACGAACCTCCAGCTCAAGGTCTGGGAGGCGCTCCTGCGAATACCGTTAGGCGAGGTCGTCACCTACGAGCAGCTCGCCGCCGCGGCCGGCGCCCCGACCGCGGTCCGGGCTGTGGGCACGGCGGTGGGACGCAATCCGGTGAGCTACCTGATTCCCTGCCACCGCGTCATCCGGAAGACCGGCGCATTCGGCAACTACGGCGGCGGCATCGCCCGCAAGCGCGCGATGCTGACATGGGAGTTCGCGCGGCGCGAGACTCACTCGCAGCCGACCCGGTTCGCCGCGGCGCGTTGATCGCCGCGGATCGGCGATAAGCGATAAGCTGTAAGAAGGCAGCGCACGGCGGCGGAGTCGCGGAACTCCGCCGCCGTGCGCTGACTGCTTGTCGCTTACTGCTTGTCGCTTACTGCTTATCGCTTAGAGCTTATCGCTTAGAGCCTATCGCTTAGAGCCTATCGCCACCGTCAGGCCGCGAGTGGCTGTGCTGCGAGTGGATTCCCCGCCATTGCCAGGCTCACCGCGCGGCGCGCGGCACGCTTCAGCGCGCGATGCACCGCGCGCGCGTAGCGGATGAAGTTCGCCCCGGCCGAGGGATTCCGGATGAAGAACTCATGCGGAAGCATGTCGCCCTTGAGCAGGTTGCAGCGCGCGCACGCCGCGACGACGTTGCCCGGAGCGTGGGCGCCCCCGTGCGCGAGTGGCTGCACGTGGTCGAGCGTCGCGTTGTCGTAGCCGAGGTAGGACGCACAGTACACGCAGCGATGGCCGCAGTCGCGCATGGCCGCATGCTTGTACGCGCGCTTCGTCGCGGCGGCCGATGCCTCACGCCGACGGCGGGCGAAGCTCCCCGAGCGCGGAAGGGTGGCGTGGTCTCTCAACATCCGTTGACGGCTCGAACGACGTCTCGACATCTCACCTCGGGGTGAAAGACGACGCCCCGCCGCGGGATGAACTCCCGCGCGGGGCGCATGACGTGCGACGAATTTTCGTTGCCAGCGAAGGCACCGTGCTGGGCAGCGCAATGCGCCGCCAGCCGCGTGCCGAATCTCGGTGTCGAGGATCGCTGGAGCTGCCGATCATCCGCCTCCGAACTTGGACGGCATCATTGCCGTCGCGCCACTAGAGTGCAGCCCGCGTGCCGAAAGCGCCAGAGTCGTGCACCAACGCGCTTGACGACACCCGCCTATCAATGCGACGCCCGACCGGGCTGGTAGTAACAGCTACCACCCGCGGTCGGGCATTGTTCCCGCGAGGTGACCCGCGCCGCTAGTCGGCAGCGACGTCCACCGCGTCGTGATGGTGCACGTCGCAGCGCGCCGAATCGTGATGCGCGGCGATGATGCGCGCCGCGCACGCATCGAGTTGCATGCGGTTCTGCATCTCCGAACCGGGGAATGGCAGCGGGATGTCGAAGCCGTCGCCGACGCGCCGCGGGATGAGGTGCACGTGGTAGTGGAAGACATCCTGCCCGGCCGCGCGCCCGCTGTTGACGACCATGTTCATCCCCTGCGCGCCGCTCACCTTGCGAACCGCGGGCTGGAGCTGGAGCGCGATCTCGAAGAGATGCATCGCGATCTCGGGCGGGAGATCCTCGAACGACTCGAAGTGTCGCCTCGGCGCGACAAGTACGTGGCCGGCATTCACCGGCTGGATGTCCATGAACGCGATCGCTACGGAATCCTCGTAGCAGACGCTTGCTTCGCCCGCCCCGCGAATGAGCTCGCAGAACGCGCAATTGGTAGCCGTCGGCATTGGGCCTTGGGGCAAGAGGAGAGGAACTTCTGACCTGCACTCGATGCCCCTCCAAACGCATGCGGGATGCCACTCGCCAGCTGCTGCGGGACGGTCACCGTGACGAGCGCCGAGTCGGCGGTTCCTCCCTTCTCCGTCGCAACGACCCACGCACTGCCGATCGCGAGCGCCGTGACGCCGCCGAGCGAATCGACGGCAACGAGCTTCGCTCCCTGCCCCGCGCTCCAGGTGTAGTGTCCGGGTACGAGACTCGAATCGCCGGCGTAGCCCTGCGCGACGAGCTGCCCTGTCTGGCCGAGCGAGAGAAGATGCACGGTCTTCGGCGAGACGACGGTGCGGACGATGCTCGTTCCCGTCGTGACGACGTTGACCCACGCGGTATCAGCGACTCCTTCCGAAATCGCCAGCACGAAGTCGCGGCCCGTCGCACTCGCACGCACGGTGCCCGCTGCGTCGACCGTCGAGATCTGCGAATTCCCGGTCGCCCACTTGATCCCGCGTCCGGTGAGCGTGTCGCCATTCGCGGCGAGAAGCAGCACGCTGAAGCGCGCCGAATCGCGCGGGAGCAGTGCGATCGAGTCGGGAATGAGTTGCACGAACGCGACCGGCGCCGGATCGACGATGACGACAGCGGTATCAGCCCTGCCGCCACTCGACGCGACGATCCTGGTCGTGCCCTCGCGGACGCCGAGCAGCTGCGCGACCTGCGACAGCGCGCTCGCGCGCGCGGGCGGGGGCGCCGCCGCCAACGCACCAGAAAGCGCACTGACTGCGACGACGGTGCTGTCGAGCGAGACGAAGTTCACCACACGATCGAGTGTCAGCCCGGATGCATCGAGCGCCGTTGCCGACAACGTCGTCACGTTGCCGGCGACGACGTGCACCGTGTCGGCGTCGAGCAGCACCGACGCGACCCTGGCGGCGACGTGCAGGCTCACCGAATCGGCGACGCCGTTGAAGGCGCGGGCAACGATCCACACGAAGTTGTCGAGCGCACCGCCGATCACGCGCGCCGATGACGGACCCGTCGCGACAATGCGCGCGACGCCGCTGTCGCGCGAAGTCCAGCCGAGGTGGAGCGGGGTGATCGACGCTTCGCGCGAGTCGAGCCCGGTCGCGCTGATCGCAAGGGAATCGCCGGTGAGGACGATGCTGTCGGCTGGCGCGAGAAAGATCGTGCGCACGGCGGTATCGGGCGCGACGTACGTCAGCAGCGCGCTCACCGGCGCAGTGCTTCCCGCGCTGGCGACGACGTCGCCCAGCGAGCGGAAGAGCGTGTCGCCGACGGTATCGATCGCACTGAGCGCAAGTGAGTACTGTTGCGTCGAGCCTGCGAAGGAGACGCTGAACTCGAGCGTCGCGCTGTCGCCGTCGAACAGCGCGTCGGCAGTGGACGAAGCGCCGCCGCCGAGCGGCGTGAGCACCCCGTGCAGCGAACGTATCGCGAGGAAGCTCGGGCCTCCCGACTGCGCCGCGCGCTGCATCACCGGCGCGATCGCGATCGCCGCGTTGCTTGGCAACGCCGCTCCCACCGGCTCGCGACCGCGGCAGGCAGCGAGGGCGACCGCGAAGCCGGCGAGCCCGGTGAACCGTGCGAAACGTGAGGTAATGAGGCGGGGCGCCATGCGAATGAGCTCCTCGAGGATGCACCGCGTTCCATCGGCGTCGAGCACGCGCGGCGCGACCGGGACTTCGGTCGTCCCGCAACCAGAGATGACGCGAGCGCTGTGCGCTTCGTAACCGTTTGGGGGGTGATGATCGTCACTACAGGCGCGACCATCGAGAGATAAGTTAGAGCCCTCTCATGTGCCCCCACCTTCGCCCCGCTTCGATGCAGAAGCACGTACGATTGGTGTCCCGGACGCTCGCGGCGACCATCGCTGTGATGGTCGCGCTGTCGTCCGCACCACGTGAGACCCGCGCGCAGACGGTGGCGTTCGTCGTCGTGGTGAACGCGACGAACCCGGCGTCAAGCATCGCGCGCTCGGAGCTCGCGGCGTTGTTCACGCGGAAAGAGGAGTCCTGGGGGGACGGAACTCCGGCCTTCCCGGTGGACTTGCCGGCCGACGATCCTGTCCGCGAGGCATTCACCGCGGCGATCCACAACAAGACGCCGCAGGCGATCCGCGCGTACTGGCAGCAGCAGATCTTCTCCGGCCGGGCGGTGCCGCCTCCCGAGCGCGACAGCGACGAGGAAGTGCTTGCCTACGTCCGAACGACCGTCGGCGCCGTCGGCTACGTCCGGGCGACCGCCCGCCTCGG
>JAICUE010000010.1 GCA_025936015.1 Gemmatimonadaceae bacterium | reverse complement strand
CGATCTCCGCCGTCAGCGACTTCCCGTCGTAGGCCGCGCCGTCAGCGATGGACAGCTCGGCCCGCACCGACGATGTGTCGGCGAAGACGAGCAGCGCCATCGAGTCCGGCATGACACGAAGGCCTAACGCGCTGCCGCCGCCCGAGGCGCCGCGCACCGGAGCCGCCGGTGTCTGTGCCCCCAGCACTGCCGACACGCCACTAGCCGCCGCCACCATGCCGAAGAGAACGCCTGCCCAGGTCGCCGTTAGGCGCGCGTAGTTCCACCGCAAAGCTCTCTCCTCTCTCATCTCTTCATCGGAGTCTCTCTCATCTCTCATCGCAGGCTTGAACTCCGCACGCGCGTCACCGTCGGACGCGGATCGCATTGAGAACCGGCTGGCCAACGACGGGCGTGAGCTCGACGACGATCCCGTGACCCGCCGTCGCGGTTGCCTCGACGCGGATGTCCGCCGCCCGCGCCAACCCGTACTCCGCGGCGAGATCGAGCTGCGCCTCGACTACCCGCCCATTCACGCTGACTCCGAAGACCCGTTCTCCCGCCTTCGTCGCCACCGGCTCGGCGAAACGGAGCTCGACCTCGTACTCGCCGTCCGGCACGTCGAAGCGGTATGCGCTCAGTCCCTCGCGATAGCTGAAATACATCGGCGTCTCGCGCGTCCCCTCGATCGCCAGGTCCTTGTTGAACATCTTCGCCTCGCCGCCGACATACCCGAAGCTCCCGGCGCGGTACGGCTCATCTCCCTCCCAGACGACGCCGTCGTCATCCGCGACCTGGGCGTGGCTCCCGACATTGACGGCGATCTGCCTGAACGGAACCGACGAGTCGTCGAGCCGCGGCGTGCGATAGGTGAAGTGGACCACGACGCGATCGGTGACCGGCTTGCCGTGATAGCTCCCCCGCGCCTCGAGGACGTTGTCTCCGTCGACGAACGGCACTTCCCACTCGATGTGCTTCACGTCGTCCGGGGCGCGCGTGCCTAACGCGACGCCGTTGGCGAACAGCGTCACCCGGTCGAGGTTCGAGTACACGTCCACCGGCTGCCTGACGGCGTGCTTCCCGGTGCCCGGCCGCGCCGCCGAGTCGGTCCCCTCGCGCTGCAGCCAGCCGCGGGTGGCGATGTACGCCATCGGCTCTGGATTCCAGTTCGCCTTGTAGAGGAAGAAGACGTCCTTCGGCTGGCGATCCCACGTCAGCATCCCCTTCTGGTTCATGTGCGGGATCGAGCCGCCCGTCTCCGGCTGCGAGAAGTCGAATTCGTTCCAGATCGCCGCGCCGGCAAGCCAGGGCCGCGCGCGGATCTGCCGCAGATACGACTCGTGGAAGCGGAGCATCCATCGGCCGCTGAAGTCGAAGCGCTCGGGCTCGAGCGAGTTCACCCGCCAATCGTCTTCCGCGCCGTACTCGCTGATGAAGAACACGGTGTTCGGCGCGCGACGGTGCCGATTGTCCATCGCGTTGCCGAAGTCGGCGAACTTCCCGCCGTACCAGCCGCTGTACATGTTGACGCCGAGGACGTCGGTGATCGTCGACAGTCCGGCACGGTCGTAGTCCGCGCTCGCGTGCGTCGCCATCGTCGTCGGACGGGTCGGGTCTTCCGCATGGGCGACGCTGTCCATCGCGACAGCGAATTCGCGAACGTGACGCATGTACGTCGTGTCCTTCTGCGTCCCGATGCGTGCGCCCTGTTCACTCCAGAGGAACACCTCGTTCATGATCCCCCAGACGACGACCGCCGGATGGTTCCGATGCTGGCGAATCATGTCGCGGAGCATGTCCTCCGACGTCGCGGTGAACCCGGGCGAGACCGTTATGTAATTCACGACCGGCACCTCTTCCCAGACGAGGATGCCCAATCGGTCCGCCGCGTCGAGCACGGCGGGATCCTGCGGATAGTGGGCGAGCCTGACGAAGTTCGCGCCCATCTCCTTGATCCACTGCATGTCGCGACGATGTTCGTCGTCGCTCAGCGCCGAACCGATGCCGGCCTTGTCCTGGTGCCGGTTGGTTCCGTGCAGCGTGTACTTCGCGCCGTTGAGGAAGAACCCCGAATCAGCGGTGAAGCGATACCAGCGGAATCCCAGTGGACAGTCGACGCGATCGAGCAGCGTGTCGCTGTCGCGCACCTCGGTGCGCACCGTGTAGAGATACGGATCTTCTGGACTCCACAGTCGCGGCCGGGCGATCGCCGGCAGCGAGAGAGAGAAATCACCCGCGCCGCCCCCTGGCAGAGCGAGAGTGAACGCGGTCTGCGCGAGGGGGGCGCCGCGTGCATCGAGAATGGTGCTGACGACGCGTACCGTGCGCGGCGCCGCCGATTGGTTGATCACATGTCCGCGCACGGCGGTCGTCGCGGTCGTGCGCGAGACCGCAGGTGTCGTGACGATGACTCCGCTCGACGCGTGATCGGTGACGTCGAAGTGCACCGGGTCCGTCGCGACGAGCCACACGTCGCGGTAGGTGCCGCCGTACAGTGCATAGCCGACCGACAACGGCGGAATCGACGGTGAATGGCTGTTGTCCACCTTCACGGCGATCACGTTGTCACCGCCGACGTGAAGCCGGTCTGTGACATCGAACGAGAACGCGGTGTAGCCGCCTCGGTGTTCGCCGACCTTCGCACCGTTCACGAAGACCGTCGCGACCTGGTTCGCGCCCTCGAAGTAGAGAAAGAGCCGCTTGCCCGCGAGCGTCGAATCCACCGTCACGCGCCGCCGGTACCATGACACGCCGCGGCGATACCCCTCGACGTCGTCGAATGGATCGCTCGCGTTCCAAGTGTGCGGGAGGTTCACTCGCTGCCACGCGCTGTCCGCGGTTGCGAGGGCTTCGGCGCCGGGCAAGTCGCCTTCGTGGTATCGCCAGCCGGCGTCGATCGAGTAGCGCACACGCGGGTTTGGTGCGGCGGTCGCCCTCACGCTGCTCGCTGCGCCCGATCGGGTTTGTGCACCTGCCGCGACTGGTGCAACGACGAGTGCAACGACTGCCGCCACCTGAGTCCAGCGGCGACGCCGCCCAGCCACCACAGACACGCTGGTCATGATCCGCTCAGGCCGTAAAGCTTGAGATAACGCACCCGGTCGGCCATCGGGGTATCGGTCAGGAACACGCCTTCGCCCGCGTGCGATTGCAGGAACGTGACAAGCTGCTCCACCTGCGGCACGAGCGTCGACCGACTGGCCCCGGCCGCGCGCTGCGCGTTGATCGCCAGGTCGCGCATCGCGAACTGGACCGCCAGCTGCAACCGCGCGACTGCGGCGGTCGTCGCGCTATCACCCGTATGGACGCTGGCCAGCTCCGCCGAGCGCAAGCTCAACGCGGTGCGCGCGCCATCGATAGCGGCGGCGCGCTTGAGCGTGGTCGCCGGAA
The DNA here is from genome assembly GCA_025936015.1 of Gemmatimonadaceae bacterium. Classification (GTDB taxonomy): domain Bacteria; phylum Gemmatimonadota; class Gemmatimonadetes; order Gemmatimonadales; family Gemmatimonadaceae; genus JABFXC01. Next base: position 15,300 of record JAICUE010000010.1, on the reverse strand, counting down.
TGCTGCTGAACACGCGCTCGGTGGTGTCGAGCGCCACGAATGCCTGCTGCGCTGCGCTCGATGCCGCTCCGTAGCGTGCGTCGGCCAGTGCACGCACCATTGCGTTCACATCGGCCGCCGGGTTCCAGGCGATCCGGCCAAGCACGTAATGATTGATTTCATAGGTACTCCAGTCCGCCGGCTCGGCGTACGCCGAGACACCGCGCATCCCGGCGTCCGCCGCCCCCTCGAGGTCGCGCTGGATGTAGCGTGGGATCACCACCGGCAGCGAACGCCACGCGTACTTCCGATAGTACGAGTAGAGGCTTGTCTCTCCGCGAAAGCGACCGCGCCAGGCATCGACCGCGCGCGCGTAGCCGGCGTTGGTCTCATCCCGCGGGTCGAACAGCTGCGCCTCGAAATGCTGGCTGATCGGGCAGAAGTCGACGAGCACCGCCGGGTCGAGCGTGACCGTTCGCGGCGGCTCCTCGGTCTCCGAGTAGGCGATCGTTTCGAGGCGCAGCGCCGGCCGCTCCGCCGCGAGCGCCGCATGCACCGCGTTGAGCAAGGTTGCCTGCCGATCTGCCGTCGTGCCTAACGTGCTGTCGGCCGCGCAGGCGCTCCAGCGTGCGCCATCCGGGGGCCAGAAGTCGAGGATGTCGATCTCGGGATGTGCCTTGGCGTAGCCGACCACGCCGTCGATCACATATCGCACCGCCTCCGGGTTCGCCGTGTTGAAGACCATCCGCGGCGAGCGGCTTCGCGCGCAGGACGAATCGTGGCCGAACCATTCGGGGTGCCGATCGAAAAGCGTTCCGCCCTCCATCCCGGCGGCGATGAAGTTCTGGTAGCCGTGGCCACCGACCTCGATGAGCAGCTGGCGGCGTTCGAGCTCCGGCAGCAGCGCGCCGCGCCAGTGATCCCAGACGACGCGCCCATTGCCGCCGAAGTTCAGCGGCAGCTGCAGCACGTTGTATCTCGCCTTCGGCATCCAGTCGACGATCGCGCGCAGCGTCGACTCGTCGTGGCTGCGCCCTGACTCGACATCGATCTTCCGGTACGCCATCGCCGGACGCTCGTGCACATCGGCGGCTTCGTAGCGCAGAACGGCAAGACGTGGTACGACCTCGTTTGCCCCGTGATAGAACGGAAAGTCCGGCGCGATGAAGCGGCATCCAAGCCGCTCGAGCAGATCGTATGCGGCGAAGAGCACGGCGCGACCCGTCGCGCCGTGGATGATGAGGCTGTCGCCGCGCGTGGTGATCTCGTACGAATCGTCGTGTGTCACCTCGCGCGCATCGCGAGCGAAGAGCTCACGATCGCGACGCGCCACACGAACCACGATTGCCGGCCCGCGATGCGCGCCGCCGACAACGGGGAACCGCGCACCGCTCATCGCGCCGAGATAGCGCGCGAGCTCGGCGACGGCGAGCGACTCGGCCGGCGTCATCGCCGTGTCGGCGACTATCGCGTACCGGGTTTGCCCGTCGCGCGCCAGCTCGAGCGCTGCCGTGCCGCGCTCGACCCCGCCGCCATCCGCCCGAACCATGCGCGGCGACACGAGGGCGAGCGCGGCGATCGCCGCAATGACCCGCCGGCGATCAGTAGCCAGGGTTCTGCTCCATCACCCGCCCGGTGTTGGCATCGATCACGATCTGCGGGATCGGGAAGACGGTGTCACGCTCGGTGATCGTCTTCGATGCGGTGTCGTTGTATGCACGAATGCGCGGGAGCAGCGTACCGGTGCGAATCAGCGTCTCACGGCGCTCCTCCTCGCCCATGAACTCGCGCGCGCGTTCGTCGAGGATGAAGTCCAGCGTCACGTCCGCGGCAGTGATCGGCGCGGCGTTCGACCGCGCTCGCACGATGTTGATCGTCTCGGCGGCGAGATCGGCCCGCCCTTCCTTGAGCTGTGCTTCAGCGAGCAGCAGGTAGGTGTCGGCGAGGCGGAGATATGGCTCGTCCTTGTAGCCAAGGTCGCCGCTGATGTCGGTCGGGTCGGTGTAGTCCCACTTCCGCGTCGTCGGCCAGAGCGCGTCGTTGATCTTCTGGTGCGCGAGGACGCGCGTCTTCAACGTGTCGCCAAGCTTCTTCCCGGCCGGGAGGTTGGCCGCGTCGTTGTAGAGGTAGAACTTGCGAATGGCGAAGTACGTCCCGCGATCGTCGGTGGAATCGTAGATGCCTAACGACCAGCGAGTCGGCGTCAGGCGGCCGATGCCGCGCCCGCCATTCGAGTCGCTGACCGCGACACCCTTGTTGTTGTAGTAGCGGTTCGCCCAGTAGCGGCGCATGATGCTCCCGCCGCCCCCGGGGACGCCTTTCGCATACAGGAACGTCCACAGCACCTCGGTATTTCCCTGCGAGCGATCGACGTTCCCCTCCTGGAACTGGTCCATGAACGGGACGCCGGGCTGGGACGCTTTCACGCCGTAGCGCGACGTCACCAGGTGGTACGCGCCGCTGTTGATCACCCGCGACGCCATCGTGTCCGCCTTCTCCGGCTCGCCCATCGCGAGATACAGGTCGGCGAGGTAGTGCTCGGCGACTGCCTTCGAGACTTTTCCTTCAGTCTCCGGCACGAGCGGCAGGTTCGCTTCGGCGAACAACAAGTCCTGCTCCATCTGCGCGCGGATGTCGGCAACCGGTGTCCGCTCCCAATCGTACCGGATGTTGTCGCCGGTCGATTCGTGAAGGAGCAGCGGGACGGGGCCGAACAGATACGTCAGGTGCCGGTAGGCCCAGGCGCGAAGCAGCCGCGCCTCGCCGACGACACGATTCTTCTGCTCGGGAGTCCAGACGACGGCGGGATTCTCGGCGCGGTCGATCACCGTGTTCGACGCGTTGATGATCTGGTAGAGCCAGAGCCAGAGATCTTGGTAGACGCCCGCCTGCGGATTGTTGCGAACTCCCCACTCGTTGAAGATGCGCTCCGTCGTCGAGACGTAGTTCGAGTAGCCGATGTCGGTGCCGCTGATGAACGGCGTCTGGAACAGCTCGTTCGATCCGCTCGCGCCCTGATGCTCGCGCCGGACCTGCGCGTAGATCCCGTTCAGCCCCGCCTCGAAGCCGGCGAGGTTGGTGTAGAGGTTCTCCGCGGTGATGATGTTCTTCGGGTCTTCGACGAGGAAATCCTTGCCGCAGGCCGCCGCCAGGCCGGCCAGCAGCGGAATCGCGAGGACGACGAGCACCCGTCCATTTAGTCGCATTTTGATCATAATTGTCCCGTGTTGGATGGTCGGCGGTCAGAAGGTGACGGACAGGCCGCCGACGTACGTCTTCTCCAGCGGAATCGCCATCTGGCTGTCGAGCTCGGGGTCGAGCCCGTGCCAGCCGGTCTTCGTCCAGAGGTTTCGTCCGGTCAGGTACACCTTGAGCCGGTCGGCGCCGATGCTCTTCGTGTACGCCTCGGGGAGATTCCAGGCGAGCGTGACGTCGCGGAGCCGGATGAAGCTCGCGTCCTCGTAGAACGCGACCGACAGCGGGTTGCTCGTCTCGTTGTTCGCGGGATAGCTGTTGGTGTGGTTCTCCGGCGTCCAGTACTCGTGCGGGATCGTGTTCCGGCGAACGCCGGCCTGGACGAGGTTCGAGCCCATCAGGTCGTTCGCTCGTGTCACGCCCTGCACCGACTGGAGCTGCGCACTCAGCTGCACGCCCTTCCACCGCAGCATGTTGGTGAAGCCGGCGATGTACCGCGGCTCCGTCGAGCCGATGAAGGTGCGGTCGTTGACGTCGATCTTCCCATCCTTGTTCACGTCGAGGATGCGCACGTCACCCGGCTTCGCCGTCTTCTGCGCGGAGTTGGCGATCTGCGCCGAGTCCTGGAAGATGCCGTCGAACTTGTAGCCGTAGTTCACGTCGATCGGCATCCCGATGAACCACTGGTTCGCGAGGTCGTTGCCGTTCGCGAGCAGCGAGACGATCCGATTGCGGTTGTACGAGATGTTGAAGTCCGACCGCCACTCGATGCCGGCGATGGTCAGGTTGAGCGACGACAGCTCGAGCTCCGCCCCCGTGTTCTTCGTCCGGCCGATGTTGTTGATGATGTGCGTCACCCCGTACTGCAGCGGGATGATCTGGTTCAGCAGCAGGTCGCGCGTCCATCGCGAATAGACGTCCATCGAGCCGCGCACCCGGTCGTTGCGGATGCTGAAATCGAGTCCGCCATCGAGCTCGTTCGTGGTTTCCCAGCGGACGTCGGTCTGCCCGAGCGAGACCGGGCGGTAGCCGGGGATCGTCGCGCCGTTGAGCACGTACTGGTACGGGTCCATCTGCGGGAGCGTCGAATAGGGTTGGATCGCCTGGTTCCCGTTCGACCCGAACGAGCCGCGCAGCTTGAGCAGGTTCACCCAGCTCCGGAACGGGTAGTACGACTCGTTCGACAGGTTCCAGCCTAACGCGACGGCGGGAAAGAGCGCGCACTTGTTTCCCGGCGGGAACACCGACGCGCAGTCGCGGCGCTCGGTCAGCGTCGCCAGGTAGCGGTCGGCGTAGTTGTAGTTGACGCGGGCCATCGTCGACAGCAGCCGGCGCTGCACCACCGAATCGTTCGGGAAGTAGAAGAGCGCGGTGTTCGGCTGGTGGTAACTCAGCACGTCGTTAGGCAGGCCATAGGTCCGCAGCCGGTCGGAGGTGAAGTTGTCCTCCTCGGCGCTGTACAACCCGGTGACGTCGATGCTGTGGGCGCCGAACTGGCGGTTGTAGCGGAGGATGTTTTCCGCGGTCCAGTTGAAGCGCTGGTTGCTGGTCGTCTGCGCCTGGCCCCCGTTCTCGAATCCCGTCTGGGTGTTGCGGCCCCAGTACATCCCGATGTCGTTGCGGGCGAGGTCGCCGCCGACGTTGAAGCGATACGTCAGCCCCTTCACCCACGGCACCGTCAGGAGCGCGTAGTTGCTGCTGAAGATCCGCTTCGTGTTGTCGTCGTCGACGACGAGCGAGTTGCCGAGCGGGTTGCCCCAGAAGACGTCCTCGGCCCACGGGTAGAGCGTCAGGTTCCCGTTGGCATCGTAGGCGTTCGTCAGCGGGTTCATGAAGTACGCCGCGCTGAAGTCGTCCGCCTGGCCCCCGCGATCGGAGTAGACGAGGTTGGTGCTCGTGCCTAACGTGAGCCAGTCGCGGAGCTTGAGGTCGAGGTTGCCGCGCAGGGTGTAGCGCTTGAACTTGTCGCCCTGGGCGACGCCGTTGACGTCGAGATACGAACCGCCGACGTAATAGTTCGCCCCGCCCTGCGTGCCCGACACCGAGAGGTTGTGCTGCATCTGGTCGCCGGTGCGCGTGGCGAGCCCGAGCCAGTCGGTCGAGGTGCCGGCATCGAAGTTGGCGCGCTCGGTGGCGGTCAGCACCGAATCGCAGTTCACGCCGCCATTGAGCCGGTCGCACTTGAACTGCCCGAACTGGGCGCCGGTCATCGGCCGCGGCAGGTTCGCGATGTGCTGCGTCCCGGCGTACGCGGAGTACTTGATCTGCGGCGGACCGCCGGCGTTGCCGCGTCGCGTCGTCACGAGCAGGACGCCGTTCGCCGCGCGCGATCCGTAGATCGCCGTCGACGAGGCATCCTTCAGCACCTCGAGCGAGGCAATGTCGTCGGGGTCGATCTCCGACAGGCTGCCTTCATACGGCAGCCCGTCGACGATCACCAGCGGCGCCGAGTTCGCGGTGATCGACGCCCGCCCGCGAATGCGAATCGACATCTGCGATTCCGCCCCCGCGCCCGTCGTCGTCACGTTGACGCCGGCGAGCTGGCCCTCGAGCGCCTGCGTCACGTTGGTGTTCGGCTTCTCCTCGATCTTCTCCGAGCCGAGCGAGCCGACGGCGCCGGTGATGTCGCTGCGCTTCTGCGTTCCATAGCCGACGGTGACCACCTCGCTCAGCGCGACCGCGGTCGCGCGGAGCCGGATCTCGATGCTGCTCCGGCCGGCGAGCGGCACGATCGCCTCCGCAAAGCCGATGCGCCGCGCGACGAGCGTGTCCTGCAGGCTGTTGACGATGATGTTGAAGCGGCCGTCGTCGGCGGTCATCGCGCCACGGGGAGTGCCCTTCACTGCGATCGCGACGCCCGGAATCGGCGTGCCATTGGCCGCGTCGAGGACGACGCCGGACACGTTCGCCTGCGGCTCCGTCGCCTGCTGCGCGGTAAGCGCGGCCGGTGCGGCGACGAGAAGCGACGCGACGAGTCGGCCGAGAGACCGAAGTCGTGTTCCACTCATGAAAATCATAACGGTTGGTGGTGACGGGTTTGCTGGATCGCTGAGCATGCTGTCGGAACACAAAACGTGAATCGCGCGGATCGCCTGTCCTCGATCCGCGCACCTCCTGCCTTACGGTGGGTCGACGGTGGTGACTCCGGCCTTGTTGCCGAGTGCCGCGCCGCGCTCCATCCCGGTCACGCGGATCGCGGCGTCCTTCGCGTTGGGCCAGTACCGGAGCATGAATTCGGTGGTCGCCGCCTCGACGGCGCCCTTGTCCGCACCGGTAAGCACGACCCAGTGCGGGTGCGCGCCAGATCCGGCGATCACCAGACCATGCCGGGCCGCGCCGTTGCTGACGCTCGCGGCCTTGGCGGTCCCGAGCGCCGCGGCGACGAGCGGGTTCGTCGCCGGCGTGCCGACGACGAACAATGTTCCGTTTTTCAGCAGCGAGTCCGGCACGTCCTCAGCGCGCGACAGCCACACCGGCCGGCCAGTCGCCGCCTGCAGGGTATTGGCGAGCGCGTATGCCATCTCCATCTCGAGGATCGGCATCTTGCCGCCGAAGGCGACGCCTAACGGCCGGCTGAAGTCGATCGCGCCGACGAGGCCCGCCGACGGTGTGTAGCTGACCGCGTCGCCGAGGACCGGTGCGCCGAAAGTCGGAGTACCTGGATTCGCCGCGACTCCCCATCCCCAGACCGTGCCGGCATCGAACGAGGCCTTCACGAACCAGTGATAGGTGCCGGGCGCCGCGTTCGCCGGAAGGGTGAGCACCACCGGCACCTCGCGCGTCGCGTTCGGCGCGATGGTAACCTTGGCCATCCCCGCAGTGAGGTTCAGCGTGAGCGTCGCGCGCGTCCCGTCGAAGGCTTCGGGCTCGAGGCGAACCGTCAGCGCGTGAGCGGTGTGATTGGTCAGCCGCATCGTCGCCTCCGCCCTGTCGTTGGCGAACGTCGCCTCGGCCGCGGACAGCTCGAGGGCGGCGAAAGGCGACTCCGGCGCGGCGTACTGGCGAATCAGCGTCGCGAGCACGCGGCCTTCGGGCTTCAGCCGGCGGTCGAGAAAGAGCGGCTCGTAATGGCGTACGCCGCTCCGGCCGATCGACGGGTTCACGTCGAGCGTCTCCTGGAAGTGGAACTCGAAGACCTCGGGAATCGCCCGCGCCGCGAGCGCGGTCCGGTAGATCGTGTCGACCTCGGCGCGGCGCACTTCGGGAGCGAGTTCGGTCAGGTTCTTCCAGTTGAACTCGCCGAGCGTAGCCTCTCGACCGATGCTCGTCGCATAGCCGCCGGTGCCTAACGTGTGCGAGCCCAACGCCTCCTTCCATTGCGGGCCGTGCTTGTACGCATGGAGCCCGACCCGGTCGAACGGCACGCCGAGCGCCCGCAACCGCTCGAACATCCCGTTGTTGCCGGCGGCGGTGAAGAAGGCCTGCAGGTCGGGTGCGCCAGCGCTCTTCGCCGCCGCGTAGATCGACTTCCATCGTTCCGGCTCGCCCGGCGTGATGCCCGGGATCAGCACTTCGTTCTCGATCTCGAGCCGCTTGACGACGTCGGGGTAGCGGCCGACGAGCATCGCGACCCATTCCGTCGGTCCCTCGCTGTCGATCAGCACCTTCAGGCCTAACGCGCGCGCCTCGGCGGTGTACCAGTCGAGGAACGCGAGTGCCTCGGCGCGGTCCATCCCCTGGAGGAGCTCGATGTGGTGCAGCCGCACCCAGTCGAACCCCATCGCCCGGATGATGTGGAGATCCGTCTCCATCCGCGGCTTGAAGTCGCGCCACTTCGTCCAGAGGACCGGCGAGAAGGGCCAGAAGGTCTCGCGATCGAGTCCGGGCGTCCGGTAGTAGTCGAAGTTCTCGGCGAACGTAGAGTACGGGAGATAGCTCGTCCCGAATGAGACGCCGCGGACGCCGATGTCGACGACTTCGCTGTCGTTCGACGCCGCGACGGCGTGGACGTAGCCGGCGAATCCGCGAAGCTGCGACTCCTCCCAGTCCGGTGTCGGATGGTCGCTGATGCCTAACCGCCAGCCAAGTCGGACGGTGTCGCCCCAGGCGAGCGGCGCGTATTGCGTGACCGCCATCGACTTCGATTTTGCCTGCTCGGGATTCGGGCCGGCGATCTCGGCCACCATGTACATCGCGCTGTCGGACGCGCGAGTGCGCTCCCAGACATAGAAGTGACTGCCCTCGCGCCACGCGCCATTGCGGAGCATCGTCGGGCCCGGCGTGAAGCGACTCGTGCCGACGAACGAGAGTGCGCCGCTCCGCCACGAGAGCCAATCGACGCCGCGCGTATACCAGAAATCGCGATCCCAGAGATCGGGCGAGCTCGCCGTCGGGAAGACGCGGCCGTTGAAGCGGAGCTTCGCGTCACGTGCCTCGCTCGTCACGACGCGGCGAACGAGCGCGAGATACGCTGGCGCCGAGGAGGAATCGAGACGCGTGATGCGCGCAGTCGCGTCGACGCCGCCCGCGTACGGCGTCGCCGCCAGCGCGATCGCGTACCCGCCCGACGTCGCGGATCCGCGAAGCGCGCCCGCCGCGTCACGCCTCCAGTCGATCGCGAGGGGGGCGAAGTGCGCGACCGCGCTGTCCACTGTGGCCGTGTTGCCCGGGATGACGGCGAGGGCGAGGTCGATCTTCGCGGCGGTCGCATTCCCCCAGCGCAACTCGAGGGCGTCGCTGCCAACGCTGACGCCAAGCGGCCCGTCACCGATCGGGCTGCTCGACGATGAAGTCGCGGACCGTGCGCTGTCGCGGGTCAGTCGCGCCTCTCCGTGCGCCGGCAGGTCGACGAACGCACGGATCGTCCCGTCGACGACTTGGGCGTCACCGGCGGCGCCGGTGTACCGCCCGTCAGGCACTACCTGCCTGACGACTGGCGGCTGTCCGCGGCTCTCGGGGACGTCGTGTGGAATCTCCACCGCGCCGCGATAGGCGATGTCGTGGTTGTTGCGAATGACGAGCGTCGCGGACACTGCTTCGCCCGACGCAACGGTCGTCGCTCGAGCGGCAGCGCCTAACGGCGCCGGTGTCACGCTCGGTGGCGTGGCCACCCCGGTTCCCGCGCTCGTGCAGCTCGCGAGTGCCGCGCCGATCAGGGCGATACCGAGCGGCCTGGCAGCGGGCCAGCCTGTGCGCATCGAGCCGAGCATCACTTGCCCCGCCCGCCACGCGGAGACTGGCGCCGTGACTGATGGCGCGCGGTCGCCGGCATCGCGCCGCTGCGCGCCGCGTCGCCAGCGTTAGGCGTCGACACTGGCGTCTTCTTCGGATCCCATCGCACCAGCACGTCGCGGACTCCCTCGAGGTGCGCCTTCATCCGCTCACCGGCCAGCTTGTCGCGGCGGCGTTCGAGCGCATCGAGGATAGCGATGTGCTCGCGATGGTCATCCCGACGCGAGCCGTGGATGTCCATGATCAGCCGCTGCTCCTCGCGGAAGAGGCTGGACAGCACCTCGAGGAGCTGCGCCATCACCGTGTTCCCCGATGCTCTCGCGATCTCGCGGTGGAAGGCGAGGTTCGTCTCGTTGAGCACCGTGGCGTCGTCGAGGTTCGCGCTCGCCCGGTCGAGCAACCGCCGCATCTCGCCCAGCTGCTCGCGGGTCGCATTGCGGGCCGCGTGCGTCGCCGACTGGATCTCGATCGGGATCCGGGCCTCGATCAGGTCGACGAGCAGCTTCGTCGACGCCGGTGCGGCGAACACCGGATTGGTCAGCAGCATCGTCCCCTGCTCGGCCGAGACATACACGCCCGAGCCATGGCGGATGTCGACGACCCCGACTGCCTCGAGCTTGCGCAGCGCCTCGCGGAGCGTGGGCGCACCGACACCGAACTGGGTGGCCATCGCGGCGATCGATGGCAGCCGGTCGCCTGACTCGTACTCGCGACGGAGGATCATGTCGTTGATCCGCTGCGCGAGGTCGTCAGCCAGGTTCTGCCTGGTGACGGGCTGGAACGTTGCGCCCACGGTGCTCCGGCGTGTGGGGAGCCAGCAAAAGTGAGCAAGTCATATTATGACTTGGCCGTTCCCCACAGTACGGCTCGGCGCGTCGAACTGTCAAGTGCGTCACATTTCCGCGACTGAAAAACGGTGCTCAGCCCGCTAACACCGACCCTCGCTCGACGTCCAACAGTGCGAGGGAAAGAACGGTAGTTCTCATAGGGAAAACGACAGAAAAACGCGGCGCCGGTGACTCCAGTCACCGGCGGTAGCTCTACATGTTCCGAGAGGATCCGAGATGACTCAGACTCGTTTGGTGGTTGCCGGGATGGTCGCTGCGCTCTCGCTCGCTGCCTGCAGCCGGAGCGGATCGGCGCCGGTCGACCTCGGCAGCGAGCTCGATGCGGCGACTGGCGACACGAGCGGGCTCCTGCCTAACCGTGGCGGCGTCCAGTACGTGTCGGCGATCGAGCGCACGCCGGGCTCGGTGCCGGCGGCGTCTGCGCCGGTGAAGCGGCCGACACCAGCTCCGCGCGCGACCGCGCAGCCGGTGAAGGCGCCGGTCGTCGACAAGTCGCCCGCGCCGGAACCCGAGGCGGTTGTCGTTGCGCCGGCGCCGTCACCCGAGCCCGCGCCAGCGGCGACCCCGGCACCAACCCCGGCGCCGCGTCCGACGCCGACTCCAACGCCGACTCCACGCCGCCGGGGCGGCTACAGCAACATGGGCGACATCATCCGCAACGCGCCCTTCCCGATCAACCCGGTCGACACTCGCCTGGCTGAGTGATCGTCAGGCAGTGCTGAGCGTCAGGCAGCGCCGAACCGGAACACCGTGCGCGACTGGTACCGTTCACCAGGTCGCAGCACGGTCGTTGGAAAGCGTGGCTGGTTCGGCGAGTCGGGGAAATGCTGCGTCTCGAGGCAGAACCCGCCACGCTTCGGATAGACGACGCCATTCTTCCCGCGCGTCAGGCCGTCGAGGAAGTTTCCCGAGTAGAGCTGCACACCTGGCTCGGTGGTCGCGACCTCCATCGTGCGTCCCCGCTCGGGCTCACGCACGAATGCGGCGCGCGTGAGGCCCGCGCGTCCGTCGAGCACGAAGGTGTGATCGTAGCCACCGGCGACGATGAGCTGCTGCTCGGGTGCCTCGATCCGCGCGCCGATCGGTGTCGCAGCCCGGAAATCGAACGCTGTGCCGGCAACCGGTGCGATCTCCCCCGTCGGGATGAGCTCCGCATTCACGGGGATCATCGCGCTCGCGTCGATCGTCAGCTCGTGTCCAAGGACGTCGGTGCCGGGCCGGCCGAGATTGAAGTAGCTGTGCTGCGTCAGGTTCACGACCGTCGGCGCATCCGTCGTCGCCAGGTAGTCGACGGTGAGCGCGTCGCGATCGTCAAGCGTATACGTCACCGCCACATCGAGCTTGCCGGGATATCCTTCTTCGCCCGCCGCGCTCACGTATGACAGCTCGACGCCACCCGCGTCCTCGCGCTCGAAGGTGCGCGCGCTCCAGACGACCTTGTCGAAGCCGCGCAGGCCGCCATGCAGGTGATTCGCGCCATTGTTCTGCGCGAGCTCGTACGCGACGCCGTCGAGCGTGAATCGGCCATTCGCGATCCGGTTGCCATACCGTCCGATGATCGCACCGAAATACGACGAATCACCGAGGTACGCCTCGAGCGTATCGAAGCCGAGGACGATGTCGCCGAGCGCGCCGCTGCGGTCGCGCGTCATCAGCGACGTGATGATTCCTCCCCAGGTGATCGCGCGCAACGTGGTGCCGGCGCGATTGCGCAGCGTGATGGCGTCGATCGCGCGGCCATCCGTGAGGAACCCGAAGTGTGCACGCTCGACGCGCGCGGCTGCCCAACCTCGATCGCTCGTCACGAATTCGCGCCCATCGGTCTGCCTCGTCAGCCTGATTGTCCGTGCCGTCCGCGGGCCCGCCGGCCCACGGGAATCTTAGCGCTCGCAAAACATCCGCGCGCGCAGCGTCCTGAGGTAAATTCCGGCGTGACCGCGCCCAACCCGACCACCCCCGCCGAGGAGGAACGCACGGCCGCCGCAATCCCGGAGCGGCGGCCCTGGATCCCGACCGCCTGGGTCGAGGCGCTGTGGTCGCGCGCGCTGCGGTGGCTCGAGCGGCGCGATTGGGATGAAGGCGCGACCCTCATGGTGTTCGGGGCGGTGATCGGGCTCGTCACCGGGCTGACGGTCGTCGGATTCTACCGGATGATCGACCTCGCGAACCTGGTCTTCATCCGCTTTCCCGAATCGCGACTGGCAACCGCGGCGCATGTCTTCTATCAGCCGGCGCTGACCGCGATCGGACTCTGGGGCGCGTGGTTCGTCGTGAAGCGCAGCCGCATCCCCGAGGGGCAGAACGTTCCCGACGTGCAGCTCGCGGTCGCCAAGCGCGACGGGAGAATCCGTGGCGGTCCCGTCGTCGCGCGGACGGTCGCCTCCGCCATCACGCTCGGATCGGGCGGATCGGCGGGCAGCGAAGGCCCGGTCGCGGTGCTCGGCGCCGCGGTCGGCTCCGCGTTAGGCAAGCGCCTCCATTTCCAGCCGAGGCACCTCAAGATCCTGGTGGGTTGCGGCGCGGCCGCTGGAATCGCCGGCGCGTTCAACGCTCCCTTCGCCGGCGCCTTCTTCGCGCTCGAGGAGGTACTCGGATCCTTTTCGATCGGCGCATTCAGCCCGGTCGTCATCGCCAGCGTCGTCGGCGCGCTCACCGTCAGGCCGCTGGTCGGCGGGGACGCGATCTTCCATGTACCGTCGCTCGCCGACGCGCATCCGGCGCGCAGCGCGCTGCTGTATCCGATCCTCGGGCTCGTCTGCGGGATGGTGTCCGCGCTGTACTCGCGCGCATATCTGGCCGCCCCGCGATGGGCGGCGCGCATCGGCGGTCCCGAGTGGGTGAAGCCGCTGATCGGCGGCGCGGCCGTCGGACTTCTCGTCCTGCTGACCGGCGGGGTGCTCGCCGGGAACGGGCACCTCGCGCTCCCGCAGCAGCTGTTCGGCGAGATGGCCTGGTACGCGCTGCTCGGCATCACGCTCGCCAAGATCGCGGCGACGGTCATCACCCTCGGCTTCGGCGGGTCGGGCGGCGTCTTCACCCCGACGCTGTTCATCGGCTGCGCGTTAGGCGGCGGGCTGGGCGCGTTAGGCGAGCAGGTGCTGCCCGGCCACATGGTCCACGCCGCGGCGTGGGCGGTGATCGGGATGGCGGGGATGGTGGCCGGCGCGACGCGGGCGCCGCTGACGGCGATGTTCATCGTCTTCGAGATGACGGACGACTACAGCTTCGTCGTCCCGATCATGATCGTCGCCGTCGTCGCCTACACGACCGCGCGCCGCTTCGCGCCGCACGGACTCTACGACGGCTGGCTCGCCGGACGCGGCGAGCACATCGCCCACGGCGTCGACCAATCGGTGATGGACAGCCTCCACGTGATCGACGCGCTCGACGGCGACATCCGGCCGGTGCGTCCCGACGCGACACTCGACCGTCTCGTCTCCGCCGCGGCCGCGACGCGCCATGGCGTGATCGCGGTAGTCGAGGACGACGGCGCGCTCGTCGGGGTCATCAGCCACCACACCCTCCGCGAGGCGATCGTCGCGCGCGGCGACCTCGCCACCGTTCTCGTCGCCGAAGATCTCGTCGAAGCCGCCGATCCCCTCTGGCCGCAGCAGACGCTGCGCGAAGCGCTCGCCGCGATGAACGCCCGCGGTCTCGATGCCCTGCCGGTGGTGAGCTCCCGCCCGGGCGGCGCCGCCCGTTTCGCCGGACTGCTCAGTAGAGCCGTCGTGCTGGAATCGTACGAACGGGCGCTGACGAGCGCAGTGTAGTTCGGCTCCTCGCTCGGGGGGCGACTGGACAACGGGAGGCGAACTGATACTGCCACGAGGCATAAGGCAGGCTGCCCAGCCACTCGGCATGCTGGCAGGGGCACGAGGGTCACGAGGGTCATGAGGCAGGGGATCGGCCATTCGGCAGCAGCGTGTCGAGGGGCGGGGTTCCGCGCACCGTTCGGCACCGGGGCCGATGGAGTGGGGTCGCGGACTGCGCGTTCGCAACGGCGCGGGCGCAACGGCGCGGGTGCAACGGCGGGACGGCGGAGCAGCGACGGGGGTTCGAGAGCGTCAGGGGAGGCGCGCGCTGAAGTTGCGGGCTGCGCCGCGTCGTTCATTCCGTATCATCGCGAGGAGGAGCTGACAGGCGCGCGAGAGCAGCGTCAGGCGGTGGATCAGGGCCTCGGGCGGCAGGGCGTCAGCAACAGCGGAGTACCAGCTCGTCGCTTCGCGCGCGGAGCCTAACGCGTATTCGTAGTACCGTATCCGGTCACGGCGCGACTGGCGTGAATAGCCTTCCGCCACCGTTGCCGCGATCGATCCGGCGGCCCGGACGAGCTGTGACGCCGTTGCCGTGAGCCGCGGATGCATCGCGAGACCAGCGGCATCTTCCGCCGCCAGCTGCGCGATGAACACGCCGATCTGATACACGCGCACCTTCCACATCGGCGACTCGCGCATCGCCGCCGGTGCCCCGTTGACCCAATCGTCGAGATCCATGGCGCATGTTACGCCACTCGGCCGCGGCTTCATCACCTACCCGCTGCACCCGCGCGCTTTTCAACGCCAATGCCGCCGGTGCACTCCCGCCCACCACGACCCGAATCCATCGCCCGGCGCAAGCAAACCGCGCACGACACGCCGCCAGCAAATGCACGGCTGCCTCCTGGCCCATCCCCTGCCTCATGCCGCGTGCCCTCATGCCCCTGCCAGCATGCCGAGTGGCTGGGCAGCCTGCCTTATGCCTCATGGCCGGATCAGTTTCCCGCTCGCCTTACCCTCGCGGCAGTGTCAGCGTGAAGCTGCTTCCCCTGCCTAACGTGCTGCTCGCCCGCAGGTCGCCGTTCATCCGCCGCGCGAGGTCGCGGCTGATCGCCAGTCCGAGGCCGACCCCCTGCTGGCTGGTGGGCGTCAGGTGACGGTCCACCTGCACGAACGGGTCGAAGATGGTTTCCAGCTGCTCGGGCCCGATCCCGCGGCCTGTATCGGTCACGGCGATGCCGACAGTGCTGTCGTCGGCGGTGGTGGTGAGGACGATCTCGCCACCGTGGTCGGTGAACTTGACGGCGTTCGAGAGGAGGTTGAGGAGCACCTGTCGAACTTTCTCGAAGTCG
>JAICUE010000015.1 GCA_025936015.1 Gemmatimonadaceae bacterium | reverse complement strand
ATTCGCCGATGCAGATCACCTCCGAGGCACCGGCGGCCCGGGCGCGAGCGATGACCTCGTCGCGATCGGCGTCGAACGCCGGATCAGCGAGATGGGCGTGACTGTCGACGAAGCCGCGCATGGAAGGAGAAATGCCGCCGGCGAGTTCGCCGGCGGCATCCCGATACCTAACGCTTGGTCGGCGCCACCGACGCGGCGGCGGGCGCCGCCCTGCCCCGGGCGTCGCGCGGCGGCCGCTGCTTCTCGGCGGCGGCAGGCGCGATGTGCGCGGTGCTCGCGTGGCGTGGCCACTTCCGCTCGATCCAGAGGAGCACCGGACCGGCGATGTAGATGGAGCTGAAGGTTCCGGTCACGATGCCGAACACCATGACCCAGGCAAACGGCCGAATCACCTCGCCGGCGAACAGCAGGAGCGCGAGCGTCGCGAGGAAGGTGGTCGCATGCGTCATGACCGAACGCGGAAGCGTCTCGTTGATCGACCGGTTGAGCGTGTCGTAGAGCGATTCGTTCCGCTTCTTCTTCAGGTCTTCGCGGACGCGGTCGAAGATGATGATCGTGTCATTCAGGGAGTAGCCGAGCACCGTCAGGATCGCGGCGATGACGGTGAGCGACACCTCGAGATGCATGATCTTGAGGAACGCCAGCGTCGTGAGCACGTCGTGGCCGGTCGCGATGGTCGCAGCGACGCCGAAGCGCCACTCGAACCGGAACGCGAGGTAGACCAGCGTCACGAGAAAGGAGATGCCTAACGCGATCGCGGCGCCGCGGCGCAGCTCGCTGCCGACGCGCGGGCCGACTCCTTCGGTGCGCTTGACGGTGAAGGCGTCGGGTCCGAACCTCGCGGTCAGCGCGCTCTTGATCTCCTCGGCGACGCTGGCGGCGCCGGCGCTCTGCGCGCTGACGTCACGATGATCCTGCGCGCGAACGGTGAATTCCCGGTTCGAGCCGAACTGCTGGACTTCCGGATTCTTGACGCCGCTTCCCTCGACCGCGGCGCGAATGTCCGCAACGTTAGGCGGCTGCTTGAACTCGAGCTGGACCAGCGTGCCGCCGGTGAAGTCGATGCTGTAGTTGATGCCCTTGATCAGGAGCGAACCGACACCGGCGATGACGAAGATCGCGGTGATGATGACCGCGGTCTTCCACCAGCGGATGAAATCGTAGTGGGTATCGTGAAAGATTCGCAGCATCAGATGCTCACGGTCTGGGCGGCGCCGCGCTGGCGCTGGAGCCACAGGAGATAGAGAGTGCGGACGACGAAGATGGCGGTGAACATCGAGGCCGCGATGCCGGCGATCAGGGTCACGGCGAAGCCGCGGACCGGTCCACTTCCCCACTGGTAGAGCACCGCCGCGGTGAGCATCGTCGAAACGTTGGAGTCGACGATTGCCGGCATCGCGTGCCGGAAGCCTTCGTCGATGGCGGTACGGACGGTTTTGCCTCGATCGAGCTCCTCGCGGATGCGCTCGAAGATCAGCACGTTGGCGTCGACAGCGATACCGATCGAGAGCACGAATCCGGCGAGGCCCGGTAGCGTGAGCACTGCGTCAAACCCCGACAGCGTCGCGAGGGTGTAGAGGACGTACAGTCCCAGGCCGATGACGGCGAGGAACCCGGAGAACCGGTAGTAGACCAGCATGATGATCACGACGAGGGCGACGGCCAGAAGTCCGGCGTGCAGGCCTTTCTGGACCGAGTCCTTCCCCATCGTCGCGCCGACCTGGCGCACTTCCGCAACCTTCAGCGGGACGGGAAGCGCGCCGGCGCGAAGCACCAAGGCGAGATCCTGCGCCGCCTGCAGATCCCGGCGTCCCATGGTGATCTGGCCGCGCGTGCTGATTGCACCCTGAATGACCGGCGGGCGCCCCATGACGAGCTGATCGAGCACGATCGCCATGTAGTCCTTGATGTGCGCCGACGTCTGCCGCTTGAAGATGCGACCGCCTTCGTTGTTCAGCGTGAAGGTGACGACGGTGCCTTCTGTCGGATCCTGCTGCGGCTTCGCGTCGGTGATCGCCTCACCGGTGATCATCGGGTCGGCATCGAGCACGTAGAGCATGCGATACGTCGTGCCCTGAATCGGGAGCGAGTCGTTGCTCCAGCGAAACACCTTGCGCGGCGGGAGCGCCGCCTGGATTTCGGGGCGCTCGGTGAGCGCGTGGATCTGATCGTACGCCGACGACGCAACGTAGTACTCACCGGGCATGTCGCCGCGCTGGATGTTGCGCGAGAAAATCCCCTGACCGGAGAGCGCGAGCGTGTCCGCCGCGGCCGAGTCCTTGCCGGCAGTGGTCGCGGTCTTCTTCGAGGTATCGCCGCCGAACAATCCGGTCAGCGCCTTGTCGTTGTTGACAGTGACACCCGGGCCCGCGGCCTCAGCGTTCGCGGCCGGCTTCGCTCCAGCAATCGACGGCGCGAGCTGCTTGGCGATCGCGTCGAGCTTCGGAAGCGAGCGAACGAGGGCGTCGGTCTTGTCCGTGATCTGGAACTCGAGATAGGCGGACTTCTGCAGAAGGTCGCGAGCGCGCTCCGGATCATCGATGCCGGGGAGCTCGACGACGATGCGATCGTTGCCGGCCTTCTGAACGACGGGCTCGGAGACGCCGAACTGGTCGACGCGGTTGCGAACCACCTTGAGCGCGCGATCGATGGCGTCCGACTTGTTGGCGACGGTGCCCTTCGACTCATCGACCTCGAGCGCGACGTGCATGCCGCCCTGGAGGTCGAGGCCCTTCTTGAGCGGGACGCGCTTTTCCTCGACGACGACCGAGGCGCCGTTGACCAGCTTCCGGACCTTCACGGTCCTGGGCACCAGCATCCAGACCGACACCGCGACGAGCGCGAGGATGAGGGCAATGCGATACGAGAGCTTCATGCAGCTGCCGATGGGGGGAAAACGTTCAGGCGGAGCTTGGAAAGGTAGGCTCCGTCGAGGGAACCGTCAACGCGCGACGGGCGTCAGCCTCGTCGCGATGGAGCTGTGCAACGAGCGCGGCAGGATTGTCGAAGCGCTGCGTATCGCGCAGCCGCTTCACGAAATCGACGCGCACGGTCCGTCCATACCAATCGCCATTCGCATCGAACAGGTGGACCTCGAGGGAACGCTCGGCCTCCCCGAACGTCGGCCGTCCGCCGAGATTCATCATTCCGCCAAAGGCGCCGAGATGCGTTTGCGCCCGCACCGCGTATACACCTTCCGGCGGCAGGAGTTTGCGCGCCGGGGGAGAGGCGAGGTTCAGCGTCCGGAACCCCATCTCCCGCCCGCGCTGTGCACCCGGCACCACCTTCCCGCTCACCGAATAGTTCCGACCGAGGCCAACAGCGGCACGGGCGAGATCACCGCCGGCGACGGCGCGCCTGATGAACGTCGACGAGACCGCGCGGCCATCGCTCGCCGCGACGGGGGGCACGACGTCGACGCCGAATCCCTGAGCGGCGCCGAGGGATCGTAAAACATCGATGTCCCCGCTGCGCCCGCGGCCGAAGCCGTGGTCGTGGCCGATGAGAAGCTCGGTCATGCCGTATCGCGCGCGCAGCACGCCGGTGACGAATGCCTCGGCGCTCAGGTGACTGAACTCCGTGGTGAACGGAACGACGATCGCGTAGTCCACGCCGCTCTCGGCGATGACCTCGAGCTTCTCGTCACCAACGGTCAACAACGCGGGCGCCGCCTGAGGGTTCACGACCTCGAGCGGGTGGGGATCGAAGGTGACGAGCACGCTCGGCAGCGACCGTTCGGCCGCGCGGGCGACGAGTCGCGCGAGAACGTCCTGATGTCCGCGGTGCACACCGTCGAAGGTGCCGACGGTGACGACCGAGCCGCCGCGCAACGACGCGAGAACCGGCAGCCGCTCAGTCATCGATGAGAACGACGCGCGGCTGCCATGCTTCGCGATCGCGAGCCGCAATCGCAACGAGCTCGCCGCCAGAGCCGAGCAACGCGGCGATGTCGCCCTCGTCGCGCGGATCGCGCGCGACCGTCATTCCGCGACTGACGCGTACGCGCGCATCCTCATCGAGTGCTACCCGCGAGATTGCTGGAAGCGCATCGAGCGCGGGGCGCAGCGCGTCGTCATTGATCGAATCGGCGTGCACCGCGCTGTCGACCGAGAACCGCCCGCTCGCGACCCGGCGCAGTGCGACGAGGTGCGCAGCGCCGCCGACGGCGCGACCGAGGTCGCGGGCGAGCGCGCGGACGTACGTGCCCCCGCCGCAGGTGATGGTCGCCTGCAAATCATCGCGGTCCCAACCGCGCACTTCCCACGAGTCGACGCGGACACGTACCGGGCGCAGCTCGAGCGACTCGCCGCGGCGCGCCGCGACATACGAGCGTTTTCCGCCCACCTGCTTGGCCGAATAAGCGGGAGGCAGCTGCTCGATCTCGCCGGTGATCCCGCCTAACGCGCGCTCGACCGTGGCGTGCTCGGAAGCCGGCGCGCGCCGCGTCACCTCACCGGTGAGGTCGTCCGTGTTCGTCTCGGCGCCGAACCGGATAGTTGCCTCGTAGACCTTTGGCTCGCCGTCGACATACGGCATCAACCGGGTTGCGCGCCCGACGAGCAGGACCAGCAACCCGGTGGCGAAGGGGTCGAGAGTGCCTGCGTGCCCGACACGCTTGGTGCGCAGGGAGCGGCGTGCGCGGTCCACCACGTCGTGAGACGTCATCCCCGCCGGCTTGTCGACGAGGAGCAATCCTTCAGGTCCCGGGTTCGCCATCGTCGCCGGGGTTCTCGCTGCCCGGCGTCGTCCGGATCTGGTTGAGCAGCGTCTCGATGCGCGCGGCGCGCGCCACGCTTTCGTCCATCACGAACTGGACTTCCGGTGCGACGCGCAGGCTGAGTGAGCGGGCGAGGCGCGAGCGGAGAAATCCCTGGACGCTGGTGAGCCCCTCGATCGTCGAGGCGCGCTGAGAGTCTTCGCCCATGATGCTGACGAAGACCTTCGCGTGCCGAAGGTCGCGCGTCATCTCGACGCCGGTGACGGTGACGAGCGCGGTGACGCGCGGATCCTTCACACCTTCCGCGAGGAAGTTCGCTACTTCCTCGCGGATCGCCGCTGCGACGCGGTCGGATCGCTGGTGCTGGGCCATCGCTCCGCCGTCAGGCGGAGGGCGACGCGGCCAACGTCCGCGCGACCTCCTCCGTGCGATAGCACTCGATCACGTCGCCGATCTTGATGTCGTTGAAGTTCTCGACACCGATACCGCACTCGAATCCTTCGCGGACTTCCTTCACGTCGTCCTTGAAGCGGCGCAGTGACCCGATCGTACCGTCGAACACCTCGACGCCATCGCGAATGACCCGCACGCGGCCGGCCCGGTTGATCACGCCACTTCGCACCGAGCAGCCGGCGATGACGCCGATCTTCGGGACCTTGAAGGTCTCGCGCACCTCCGCCTCGCCGAGGATGACTTCCTTCTCCTCGGGGCGCAGCAGTCCTTCCAGCGCGGAGCGGACGTCGGCGACGGCTTCGTAGATGATGCGGTACAGCTTGATCTCGACGCCCTCGCGCTCGGCCGCCGTGCGCGCGTTGTTGTCAGGCCTGACATGGAAGCCGACGATGATCGCGCCCGATGCGCGCGCGAGCAGGATGTCGCTTTCAGTGATCGCGCCGACGCCGCGATGCACGATCTCGACCTGCACTTCGTTGTTCGACAGCTGCTGCAGCGCGTCGGCGAGTGCTTCCGCCGGTCCGCCCTGGTCGGCCTTGATGAGGATGCGCAGGGTGCGCATCTCGCCCGAGGAGGTCTTCGCCATGAAGTCCTCGAGCGTGACGACCGCACCGCGCGTGATGCGACGGCTCTTTGCCTCACGGTCCAGACGCTGGCGGCGCTGGGCGACGTCGCGTGCGTCGGTTGCATCCTCGACAACGATCAGCTGATCACCCGCCTGCGGCACGCCTTCGAAGCCGAGCACCTGCACCGGGATCGCCGGTCCGGCTTCCTTCACCGGCCGGCCACGCTCGTCGAGGAGCGCGCGCACGCGTCCCGAGAACATGCCGCAGATGAAGTCGTCGCCAACGTGGAGCGTGCCGTTCTGGACGAGGATCGTCGCGACCGGTCCCTTCCCCGGATCGAGCTGCGCTTCGACGACGGTGCCCGTCGCGCGGCGGTCGGGGTTCGCCTTGAGGTCGAGGATTTCCGCCTGCAGCAGGACCTGCTCGAGAAGCTCGTCGACGTTGGTGCCCTTCTTCGCCGAGATTTCGGTGTGCAGCGTGGTGCCGCCGAACTGCTCGAGGACGACGCCGTGCTGCAGAAGGTCCTGCTGCACCTTCATCGGGTTCGCCTGCGGCAGGTCGATCTTGTTGATCGCGACGATGAGCGGCACGCCGGCGTTCTTGGCGTGCGAGATGGCCTCGATCGTCTGCGGCATCACAGCGTCGTCGGCCGCGACAACGAGCACGACGATGTCGGTGACCTCGGCGCCGCGGGCACGCATCGCGGTGAACGCTTCGTGGCCCGGGGTATCGAGGAAGGTGATGTGCTTGCCGTTAGGCAGCGCGACGTTGTAGGCGCCGATATGCTGCGTGATGCCGCCCGCCTCGCCGGCGACGACATTCGCCTTGCGGATGTAGTCCAGCAGCGACGTCTTGCCGTGGTCGACGTGCCCCATGATGGTCACCACCGGCGGACGGAAGACGAGATCGGTCGCCTCGTCGGCGGCCTGCTCTTCGGCTTCCGCCTGGTATTCGTCTTCGCGGACCGCCTGGAAGCCGAACTCGCCAGCGATCAGGTCGATCTGGTCGAAGTCGAGGCGCTGGTTGATCGTGACCATGAAGCCGAGATTCTTGAACGCGAAGGCGACGATCTCGGTCGGCGTGATCTTGAGGATCTGCGCCAGCTCGCTGACGGTGATGAACTCGTTGACGCGGACGAGCTTCTTCTCGCGCTCGGCGGCGGCGGCGCGGTTCGCCTCCGCTTCCTCGCGCCCCGACTCGTCACGGCGCGGACCACCCTTGCGACCAGCGGGCCCGCGCATGCTGGACATCGTCTTCGAGATGTTCGCCTGCACGGCTTCCTGATCGACCTGCCCGCGCTTGCCCTTCTTCCCGCGGCGGCCGGCATCGCGCCCAGCCATCGATGGCGGCGTCGACGGCGCGCCGGTCGTGCGGCTATCGCGATTCTGCTCGCGGGCGGGCGGGTACCCACCCGGCTGCGCCGACGCGATCGGGCGCGGCGGAAGGAAACGCGCCGAGGCCGGGACGGGCTTCGCCCGCGGCGCACCGGGCGTGATCGGACGCGGACGCGGGCCGGATGGCGCGGCGGGCGCCGCGCTGGCGGAGGCCGCGGGTCGCTCTTCGCCGCCGTTGTCGTTAGGCGCTTCCGGCTGCTGCTCGGCTTCGGCGGCCTCGCGCTCGGCGCGGTGCTGTGCTTCGCGCTCTTCGTCGGCGCGGCGGCGTGCTTCTTCAGCCGCGCGTCGTTCCGCCTCGAGCTTTGCCTGACGCTCGCTCTCGACGCGCGCAGCCTCGGCGCGGGTCGCCTCGATCGCCGCCTGGCGCTCGGCCTCGGCCGCCGCTTCGGCCGCGGCGGCGGCGGCGGCGCTCTCGACGTCCGCTGCCTTACGACGCCGGCGAACCGGCCCGCCCGTTTCCTCGGCGGGGGTCGTGGCGACGGGCTCGGGCGCCGGCGCGACGGGGGCCGCCGCACTCCGGCGACGTCCACCCTTGGCCGGTGCCGGCGCCGGCTTTTCGGCGCGAGCACGCTTCTCCCGTTCCCAGCGCGCCCGGATGCGGGCGATCTGGTCGTCGGTGAGTGGACTGATGTGACTGCGGACGGGGATGTCCATGTTGCGGAGCAGCGCGACGACTTCGTCAGCGCTGATCCCGAATTCACCCGCCAGGTCGTTCACGCGAAGCTTGCTCAAACCTTCCTCCGATTGGGCGACGGCTCGACGCGCGTATCGCGCACAGCCTCCGCTCCCTCCACGAGCGCGCGAATTCCTCTCGCGAGCCTGTTGTCGACGATGCCGACCGCAGCCGTCGATTGCCTGCCTACCGCAGCGCCGAGCTCGTCGGCGCCTAACGCGTCGACATAGCGCACCCGCCGCGCATTGAGCAGCGGGAGCACCTTGTCGAGACTGTTTTTCGAAGCGTCAGGCGCGACGATCGCAAACGCAAGCTTGTTCTTCGTCGCGGCCATCCGCACCTGCTCCACCCCTACCACGACCATCCGACCGCGCACGCCGAGGCCGAGCAGATTGGCCAGCTTCCGGCGTCCGACGGCGTCCATCCGTTATTCCTGTGCTCCGCCGGCGCTGGCGCCATCGCCCTCGGCGCCTTCCTCGGTGAGCGAGTCGATCATCGCCATGATGCGGTCCGCCTCGGATGGCGCGATTCCCGGCAACTTGAGGAAATCGTCCTTCTCGAGATCGATGATGTCGTTCAAGGTCTTGTAGCCGGCCTCGCCGAGCACGGCGACCGTCGCCGGGGGAAGCCCTTCGATCTCGGAAAGCTGAAGGTCGACTTCGGCCTCTTCACCGGGTAGCGGCGCAAACACGCCTTCCGCACCGCGCTCCATCCACTCGCGGCTGGAGAAGAGATCGATCTTCCAACCCGTGAGCTCGGACGCGAGCCTGACGTTCTGGCCGTTGCGCCCGATCGCCAGGGAAAGCTGATCCTCGTCGACGATCGCCTGGATCGTCTTCGTGGCCGGATCGCTGAAGACGCGGGCGACGCGAGCGGGAGCCAGCGCGAGCTTGGCGAAACGCTCGGGATCGGACGACCAGGGAACGATGTCGATGCGCTCGCCACCGAGCTCGTTCACGACCGCCTGCACGCGCGAGCCCTTGAGCCCGACGCACGCGCCGACCGGATCGATGCTGTCGTCGCGCGAGAACACCGCGATCTTGGAACGGCTGCCGACTTCGCGCGCCGCGACACGGATCTCGACGATCGACTGCTGGATCTCGGGGACCTCGAGCTTGAACAGCGCCTTAACGAACAGTGGGTCGGCGCGGCTGAAAATCAGGCGCGGGCCCTTCGGCGTCTCCTCGACGCGCTTCAGGACGGCACGAATCGGCTCGCCCTGGTGGAAGTGCTCGCGATGATTCTGCTCGCGGTACGGAATGATCGCTTCTGCCTCGCGAAACTTGTTCAGCATGATCACGATCTTGCCGCGTTCGATCTGCTGGACTTCTCCAGAGAGGAGTTCGCCGACGCGCGACGAGAACTCGTCGCGGATGCGGGTGCGCTCGCCCTCGCGGACGCGCTGGATGATGCGCTGCTTCGCGGCCTGGACCGCGGCGCGGCCGAAGACGGCGAAATCCACCGGCTCCTCGAGCTGGTCGCCGACCTCGAACCCTTCGTCGTAGAAGCGCGCGTCATCGACTGTGATCTCGCGGGCAGGATCGGTGATCGTATCGACAACCGTCTTGAGGACGACGATGCGGATGTCGCCACGCCCGTCGTCGATCGAGACTTCGGCCTGCACGGTCGGCCCGTACTTCTTGGCGAGGGCGGCAAGAATGCCGTCCTGCAGCAAGTCTTGCAGCTCCGCCCGCTCGAGCTGCTTGACGTTCGTCAGCTCGCGCACAGCCGCCAGGATTTCCGCTGAACTCGCCATCTTGATGCCTCTTACCGTTTCCAGTGAAACGCGAGCCGAGCTTCACGCACCCCGGCCAGCGCTATGCGCCGCTCCTCGCCCTTCGCCATTCGAACGACCGCTGTCTCCGCGCCCTCCTCGCCATCGACCGAGACGATCCCGACTTCGGCACGACCGCCAACGTCGTCGCTGACGATGTTCGCCTGCTCGCCGACGAACCGGCGCCAGTCAGCCGCGTGTCTCAGCACGCGCTCGACGCCCGGCGACGAGACCTGCAGCACGTACTGCGTCCCGGCGACATCTCCGGCGTCGAGCCGTGCCTCGATCGCGCGCGACGCCTTCGCGCAATCTTCGACGGTCACCTTTTGCTGGTCGAGCCGATCGATCCGGACGTCGATCACGGGGCGACTCTTCGTCCCGCCCTTGCGGAGCTCCACCAGCTCGAAACCGAGCGGATCAAGCTCCTTACGGACAATGACTTCCAGTGAATCGCTCACGTCGTTTCGATGTGTCGGACAACGGCTCCAAGAACAAAAAAATGTGGGGAAACTCCCCCACATTCAGCCGGCGTCCCGTCTCCCCCGACGCCGAGCAACCTGAATCTAGCCTGTGCGAGGGCCGGAATCAAGCGCGCGACTTGGCGCGCGCCCTAGGCGCGAGCGAGCATCACCGCCAACTGACGTCCACCGTCGCCGGCGCGATGCGAATAGAATCGCGCGTTGTCGCACCGCGTGCAGCGCTCGCTGATGGTGATTTCACGGACGCCTAACGCGCGGGCATGCTCGGCGATGAGCAGTCGCAGGTCGACGCGCGTCGGCCGATCCACGGCCTGTCCGGTGAGTGTCCCGTAGACATCAGGGCTCACCTCGTAGCACTTGCCACAAATGGCCGGCCCGCAATGGACGACGAGCTCGGCGGGCGGGCAGCGTTCGGCCGCGAGCGCCTCGATTGCGCGGCCGGTGATGTGACTCGCGGTCCCCCGCCACCCCGAGTGCAGGAGCGCGGTGACGCCGCTCCGGTGCGCGATGAACACCGGGACGCAGTCGGCGATGGTCACTGCCATGGCCGTACCGGGAAGGGGTGCGATGTGGCCGTCGGCGTCATCGGCGCGGAGCCAACCGGTCCAACCTGGTGCATGCCGGAGGATTGTCGCCGCGTGCACCTGGCGAGCGCTCGCGAGCCGCGCGCCGCCGAGCGAGGCGCGCAGGTCGTCCCATCGGGCAGTGACAGTACCGACCGGCTCCTCGCCATGGAGACCGTAGCTTCCGGCCGCTCGGGTGGTTGTGAACGCGGTGACGCCTAACGCCGCGAAGCCCGGCGCGATCTCGCGGGCGTCGGGCGCGGACGCTCGGTCTACTGCAGTCACGTCCGCGGCGAGGGTCACTTCTCCCGACGGTCCTCGACCCGCTCGATGCGGGCGCCGAGCGCGCGCAGCCGCTCGTCGATGCGCTCGTAGCCGCGCTCGATCTGTCCGACGTTGTTGATGGTGCTCGTCCCCCGCGCGCAGAGCGCAGCGAGCAGCATCGCCATCCCGGCGCGGATGTCCGGCGACTCGACGGTCGACGCGGTGAGCGACGACGGCCCGGCGACGATCGCGCGGTGCGGGTCGCAGAGCACGATCCGCGCGCCCATCCCGACCAGCTTGTCGACGAAGAACATCCGCGACTCGAACATCTTCTCGAACATGAGCACCATCCCCTTGCACTGCGTCGCGGTGACGATCGCGATGCTCATGACGTCGGCCGGAAACGCGGGCCAGGGCTGGTCCTCGAGCTTCGGGACCGCGCCGCCGAGATCGCTCTGGATCTCCATGGTCTGGTTGTCGGGCACGATGAGGTCCTCGCCGTCGACTTCGCAGACGACGCCTAACCGTTCGAAGCCCATCCGGATCGCGCGCAGGTGCTCGACGCCCGCGCGCTCGATCCGGAGCGGCGACCGGGTGACGGCCGCGAGGCCGATGAACGACCCCACCTCGATGTGATCCGGTCCAATGCGATGTGTCGCGCCGGTGAGGGTGCGACCGCCATGGATCGTGACGCGGTTGGTTCCGATTCCTTCGATCTGTCCGCCGAGCGCGACGAGGAAGTGGCAAAGGTCCTGGACGTGCGGCTCGCAGGCCGCGTTGCCGATGACCGTCGTCCCCTTCGCCGCGACGGCCGCGGTGATCGCGTTCTCGGTTGCGGTTACGCTCGGCTCGTCGAGGAACATGTCGACGCCGCGAAGTCCCGACGTCCGGAACTCGAGTCGCTTCCCGATCTTGTACGTCGCGCCCAGCTGCTCGAGGGCGAGGAAGTGCGTGTCGAGGCGGCGGCGTCCGATGACGTCACCGCCGGGAGGGGGAAGCGTGACTTCGCCGCACCGCGCGAGGAGCGGCGCCGCGAGCAGGATCGCGCCGCGGATCTTCTTGCAGAGATCGGGATCGAGATCGGCGGCGCGGAGATTCTTCGCGTGGATATGGAGGGTGTTGCGCTCGACCCATTCCGCGCTCGCGCCCACCGACTGGATCAGCTGCACGAGGGTCTCGACATCGCGAATCCGCGGGACGTTCTCGAGGACGACCGGCTTGTCGGACAGGAGCGCCGCGGCGACGATCGGCAGCGCCGCGTTCTTGTTTCCTGAAGGCCGAATCGTGCCGGAGAGGCGGTGGCCGCCTTCGACGATGTATTGAACCGCGTTGGTGATCATTAGTCCGGGAGTGCGTTGGCGCGCGAACAGAGTGCGGGGGCGAAGAATGGTCAGGGGCGTAGCGCGGGCGCAAGCGCTCGCGACCGAGCGAGAAGGCTGCTGTTGACGCGATGTGTCGCGGCGCACTACGATTTTCGCAGCAGGGCTCGGCTGGCCTCACCCTTGCACGAAGGCACGCGGGCCGGCGAATGGAGTGCACCGTCCATTGCCGGCGCCACGACTTCATGGAGACGATGACCGACGCGATTGTACACGCCGGCTCGCTGCTGTTGCAGGCAGCGACGACGCTTCCGGACACGATCGTCACGAAGACGGTCGCAGCACAGAAGAGCTGGTTCGACCAGCTCACGGCGATCGCGAGCGGACTGGTGTCGCTCTCGCTGCTCGTGCTCACCGTCGCGCTCGTGCCGGCGGCGTGGAATTTCCGGAAGAGCTACAAGAAGATCAGCGACCTGCTCGACAAGGTGTACGCGGACATCAATCCGCTGACGAAGCATGCGAGCGCGATCGCCGACAACGTCGACTACATCACGACGTCGGTACGCGTCGACATGCAGCGGGTGAACCAGACGATCAGCGCGGCGAACCAGCGTCTGCGCGAGGCGGTGGACCTCACCGAGCAGCGGATGAACGAGTTCAACGCGCTGCTCAAGGTCGTGCAGCAGGAAGCCGAAGACACTTTCGTCTCGACAGCGGCGATGGTGCGCGGTGTGCGGAAGGGGATGGAGACGTTCGACGAAGAATCGCGAGCGACCGATGTGGCGCGAGTGGCGCGCCCAGGCTACGAGAACGATGACTGGATCGAAGGGGGAGACAACGATGGCGACGACAGTTCGTCCGCGGCCGCGGACCGGCGGCCCGGCCCGCGCATCCGCTCGCGGGACCTCGCGTGACGAGTCGCGCGAGCAGCAGTTCGACCTGCTCACGGCAACGCTGATCGGCGTCGCGCTCGGCGTCGGGACGACGCTGCTGCTGCGGCAGGGCCCGAAGGGAGAGCGTCCGTTGATGCCGCTCCTGCGCGCCGCGGGCAAGGGCGCACGATGGGCGGGAGTCGCGGGCTACGAGGGCGCGAAGGTCGGCGCGAAGGCCGGTCGTCGCGGTGCCTCATGGGTCGCCGACAAGAGCGAGGATCTCTGGGACCGCGTCCCGGCCGAGGAGATCGGGGAATCGATCGGTGAGTTCCTCGAGGAAGCACGCGACCGGATCAGCGATACGGTCGAGTCGGAGATCAAAGATCTTCGCAAGGCGATCAAGCGCCAGCGCCGCAAGCTCGGCGTCTGACGCCGGGCGGTGGATGGAACGTGGTGCGCGGCCGGCGGCCGCGCGCCTCGTTCGCTTTTCGGCATTCATCCTCGGCGCGATCGTGCTTGGCGCGCTGCTGCCGCGGGCGGCGTGGGCCTGGACCCCGGGCACGCACATCATGCTCAGCGAGGCGGTGCTCCGCGCGTTAGGCACCCTGCCGTCGGCGGTCGCCGACCTCCTCCAGGCCTTCCCCTACGACTTTCTCTACGGGTCGATCGCCGCGGATACGAGCATCGCCAAGAAGTACGCGGCTCCGGGCCGGCACTGCCACGCCTGGAACGTCGGACTCGAGATTCACGACAAGGCGCGCGACGAGCCGCTGCGTGCCTTCGCGTTGGGCTACCTGACACACCTCGCCGCCGACGTGGTCGCGCACAACTACTTCGTCCCGCGGCAGCTCGCGGTCGCCTCGCGGACCGCGGGGCTCGGCCACAGCTACTGGGAGAGCCGCTTCGAGACGCATCTCGGCGAGGGACATGCGCGGCGGGCCAAGGAAGTCATCCTGCTCGATCACAACCGGTCGGACGAGCTGCTCGACCGGGTGCTCAGCCCGACGATCTTCAGCACGCCGACCAACCGGCGGATCTTTCGCGGGATGGTCTACGTCACCGACAGCGAGTCGTGGCAGCGCGTGTTCAAGGTCGCGAAGGAGATGAGCCGGCACGACCTGCCTGACGATGACGTCGCACGCTACGTCGCGTTCGCCTACGACTACGTCATCGACTTCCTCGTGCGCGTCGACCGCTCGGAGCCGTACAAGCTCGACCCGGCGGGCGAGGAGCACCTGCGCCTCGCGAAGATCATCCGCCGCGACGCGCTGCGATCGGGGGGCGGCGGCGAAGGTGCGCTCGTCGACGAAGCGGCGCGGCACTTCGCGCTGCCGTCGTCACCGCTCGATTATGCGCGAACCGCCGAGTCGCCGATCATCCCTGGCCCCTGGCCGCCAGCAGCTGATTGACCTTTTTCGCGTCGGCGCTTCCCTTCGATTTCTTCATCACGAAGCCGACGAGCACTCCCTGCAGCTTCTTCTCGCCAGCCGCGAATCGCTGCGCCTCGACCGGGTGCTCGGCGAGCACCTCGTCGATCCAGCCGCGCAGCGCAGCATCGTCGTCGACGCGAACGAGCCCCTCGCGCTCAGCAACCTGCTCGGGACGGTCGCCGGTTTCCACCATCCGGGCGAACACCTGGCGCGCGGCCGAGTGGGCAACGACGCCGTCGCGCACCAGGGTGATGAGCGAGGCGAGGTCGGCCGGTCGCACGCGGAACTGGTCGAGGGTCGCGCCGGTCGAGTTGAGCGACGCGAGGACGCCGTTGATCACCCAGTTCGCCGCGGCCTTCGGGTCTTCGCTCTGGCGAGCAACACCCTCGAAATAGTCCGCGAGCGCCGGCGAGGAGGTGAGCACCTCGATGTCATAGTCGCCTAACGCGTATTCGTCGGTGAACCGCTTGCGCCGCGCCTCGGGAAGCTCGGGAACGGACTGCCGCATCCGGTCGACGAAATCCTGCGCGAGCACGAGGGGCGGAAGATCCGGCTCGGGGAAGTAGCGGTAGTCGTGGCTCCCTTCCTTGCTCCGGCTCGGTCGCACCTCCCCCTTCGCGGCGTCGAACAGCATTGTCTGCTGCTGCACCGTCCCGCCGCTCTCGAGGACGGCCACCTGCCGCGCGAACTCGACGTTGAGCGCCTTCTCGACGTTCGAGAAGGAGTTGAGGTTCTTCACTTCGGTCTTCGTCCCGAGCTTGACCTCACCCATCTTCCGGGCGCTGACGTTGGCGTCGACGCGAAGGCTTCCCTTCTCCATGTCGCAGTCGCTGATGCCGCAGTACTGCAGGATCTGCTTCAGCGCGCGGAGGTATCCGCCGGCTGCTTCGGCGGTGCGCATGTCGGGACCGCTGACGATCTCGATGAGCGGCACCCCGGAGCGATTCAGATCGATCGCCGTCGCCGCCGCATAGCGATCGTGCAGCGACTTGCCGGCGTCTTCCTCCATGTGCACGCGCTCGATGCCGACGCGGATCAGCGCACCGTCGGCGCGGTGGCCGATGGTGAGGTGGCCATGCTCGGCGAGGGGCTTGTCGAACTGCGAGATCTGGTAGCCCTTCGGCAGGTCGGGATAGAAGTAGTTCTTCCGCGCGAACACCGACACGAGATTGATCTCGCAGCCGAGCGCGAGTGCCGCGCGCGTCGCCAGTTCGACAGCGTGAACGTTGAGGACGGGCAGCGCGCCGGGGAGCGCGAGGCAGACCGGGCAGGTGTTCGCGTTAGGCGGCGCCCCGAACTCGGTACTGCAGTTGCAGAAAGCCTTGGTGCGGGTCCGGAGCTGGACGTGCACCTCGAGCCCGACGACCATCTGCCAGTTGGTGCCCACCGCGGTCGCGCTCATCGGGCCGTCTCCGCGCCGAGCGCCTTCTCGAGCGCGAAGGCCGCGCCGAACATCCGCGCTTCATCGAAGTGCGGCGCGATCAGCTGGCCGCCGACCGGAAGACCGTCGACGAGCCCGATCGGCTGCGACATCGCCGGCACGCCCGAGAGGTTCGCGGTAACGGTGAAGATGTCGCTGAGGTACATCGAGAGCGGGTCTGCCGCCTTGGCGCCGAGCTCGAAGGCAGGGGTCGGCGTT
>JAICUE010000442.1 GCA_025936015.1 Gemmatimonadaceae bacterium | reverse complement strand
TGTACGACCTCGTGCTCGATCGCGGGCTGATGAGTCGAGCCGAGCTCGACGCGCTCCTCAATCCGGAAGGGATGATCGGGGCCAAGCCCTCAGGTGCCTAACGGCTGGAGGGGTCAACACGGCGATGAGAGACGAGAGAGGCTCCGATAAAGAGTTGAGAAATGCGAGACGAACGTACGATTGCGGTTACCTGCACACCCGCGGTCTCCGTTGCGCGCAGTCGCTTCTCTCTTCTCTCATCTCGCGGTCGCGGTATCTCTCATCTCTCATCGCCGTGTCCGAAGCCAGTCTATGTGCGAAACTCCGAGACCATGCCCTGCACCCGCTGCGCCGCGGTCTGCAGCTCCGCGGCAGTCGCGCTGACTTCCTGGACGGAGCTCGACGTCTGCTCGACTGCCGCGGCCACCTGCTGCGAACCGGCGGCATTCCCTTCCGCGGTCTCCTTCGCACCGAGGATCGCGTCGCGCACCGAGATCAGCGCGATCTGATTCGCCTCGACCGCGCGGGTGACGCGCGTCGAAGCGTTGGTCACTCGCTCGACGGCGCCTTCGATCTTCGCCAGCGCGGCCGATGCCGACGTCGCGACTTCCTCGACGTTGCGCATCCGCTGCGTACCGGCTTCGACGGCGCGTGAGGCGCTGGCGACGCGGCTGCGGATCTGGCGGACGTTGTCCGTGACGTCGCTCGCCGCCTTCGCGCTCTGATCGGCGAGGGCGCGAACCTCTTCCGCGACGACGGCGAAGCCGTGGCCGGCTTCGCCGGCGCGCGCGGCTTCGATCGCCGCGTTGAGCGCGAGCAGGTTGGTCTGCACGGCGATGTCGGAGATCACCGCGACGAAGCGGTCGATCAGGGTGATCGCGTCGCGCAATCCGCCGATCTCGCGCGCCGAGGTGTCGACGACTTCGCGCGCGCCGAGCAGCGTCGAGACGGCTTCGGCGATCCCGGCGCGAGTCGCGTCGGCGGTCGTGCGAATGTCGCGCCCCGCGCTCTCGCTCGCATTCGCCGCGTCGCCGATCGCTGCGCCTTCCTCGGCGAGATGCCGAATGGCGTCGTTGGCGACGGTGAGCGCGTCGAGCTGGTTCGCGGCGGTGCGGGCCATGTCGCCGACCGCGACGGTGACGTGACCGGTCGCGTCCGACGTCGAGGCTGCGGTGGCGGCGAGCGCGCTGGCCGCGCGGTTCACGAGATCGGCTTCGGTCTGCACCCGTTCGAGCAGCGAGCGGAGGCGATCGCGGGCGCGAGCCAGCGAATGCGAGAGGATCCGGTACTCGGCGGCATCGCGGGGCGCGGTGCCCGCGCCGTGCGCCGTCTCGCGAAGGCGAAGGTCCCCGTCACCCATCGCGTCGACGTCCCGGCCAAGGTCGGCGAGCGGACGGGTGACCGCGCCTAACGTTCGCCAGCTGAAGATCGCGGCGACGAGCATCGCGACGAGCATCGCGACGGTGAGCAGGAGCTCGTTGCGAAGCATCTGCTGCTGGAGGAGCGCGGTGCGCTGCGCGGTGCGGGCCGCGCCGGCGGCGCGAATCGCGGCGAAGGCGCTGTTGATCCGGTTGACGTCGCTCGTCGCGGTACGGAGGACGCGGATCGCGTCGGCGGGACGTCCGATCTCGTCGTAGGCACGCGCCACCGAGAGGGCGACTTCGACCGACGCCTGCAGCTGCCCGATCGACTCGAGCTGCTCGCGCTCGATCGGCGAAAGCCCCTTCACGCCGGTGGTCGCCTGGCGCATCCCGTACGCCCTCGCGACCGAGGCCTCGAACAGCTTGTGGTCGTCGCGCGCACCCGTCTTGAGATAGAGCATCCCGCTGACGATCTCGCGCGTGACTGCGTCCACGACCTCCTGCATGTCGGAGAGGCTGCGATGGAGCTCGGTGACTTCGCGCTCGCTCTGCGCGGCGGTGGCGCGCAGCGTCCAGATTCCACCGGCGCCGGCCAAAGTCAGGAGGAAAATCGTCATGCCGAGGCCTGCCCAGAGCATACCCCGAATCGTGGTCAGGCCGAGGAAGCGCCGGAGGACTCGCGGCAGCGGTCGTCGCGCGAATCGCATCAGCGGCCTCCGACGCGGGCGATGACGACCGGCTTGTCGATGGCGTCGTGCTTCGCGTCGAACGCGATCGGGCCGGTGACGCCGATCATCGCCGGGCGCTTCCTCCCGATCTCGTCGAGGTAGTCGCGCACCTTCACGCGGTCGGGGCCGACCGCGATCACGGCGCGCCCGATCAGCATCGCCGCATCGTAGGCGAGTGCCGCCCGCTGGTCGGGAAGGATGCCGTACCGCTGCTGGAACTCGGCGACGAAGTCGCGGGCGCCGTCGTTAGGCGGCCGCGTCGGGAGGAAGAAGGAGATGTAGTAGACCCCGGCGAACTCCTTCGCGTCCTCTTCCATCGTCGAGAAGCCGTCGCCGCCGATCATGAACGGGACGGGGCCGCCTAACGCGCGGAGGTCGCGAATCAGCGTCTCGGCGTCGGCCGGACCGCCGGGGAAGAGGATGAGGTCGGGGGCTTCGGCGTGGATCGTCCCGGCGTAGGCATCCCAGTCGCCCATCTTGGCCAGGTGCGGCTCGCTGCTGACCACCGTCCCCCCGCGCCGTTCGTAGGTCGGGGTGAACGAGCGCGACCAGCCGATGCCGTAGGCGTCGTTGCGGTACATCATCGTCGCCCGGCGCGAGCGGAGCGAATCGATCGCGAAGTCGGCGGCGGCCCGGCTGTTGGCCGAGTCGTTCGGGCAGATGCGGAAGAGCCAATGGCTCTTGCCGCTGAGGAGCATGCTGGTGCTGACCGGCGTGATCACCACGACCGCGTGATCGCCGTCGTGCTCGGCGTCCTC
>JAICUE010000356.1 GCA_025936015.1 Gemmatimonadaceae bacterium | reverse complement strand
GTGCTCGGCTGGAATCTGCGGGAAGAGCGAATCCAGCTGCCTGGTGCTCTCGTCCCACTGGCGCAGCAGCTCGGCCTTGGTGGTCGCCTTGGCCGCCGCGTACTGATCCCATTTCTTCGTCACGACGCCGCGCACCGTCGGCTCGGCCATCCCGAGCATCTCGCTGGCCAGCTCGCCGAACGGACGCATTCCGCCGACGGAGAACGTGAAGAGCTTGTCGTCGGGGAACGCTTCGATCATCCGGCGCGTCAGGCGGCGATGCGCCTGCCAGTGCTTGAGCAGTCCAGCCGGACTGATGAACGCGGCGTTGGTGGCGGGAGCAGCGGTGGTGTTGGCCATGGAAAGCCTCGTGCGGTGGAGGTGAACGACCGCCCGAACGCGCCAGATGTTTTCGGGCTTTGTTCGGGATGAGGTCAAGCTACAGCTTTGGCCGCCGCGCGCAAGACCGAGCGCCTGCCTAACGTTCACCCGCGGCTTCGCCTGGTACATCGAAGAAATCCACCATCCCCGTCTCGAGCGAATACTCCGCGCCGACCACGAGCAGGCCATCGGTCTCGATCAACCGCTCGAGCACCGCCGATCCGTGACGAAGGTGATTGACGGAGCTGCGGATGTTGGCGCGCACGGCCTGCGCGGCGAGCGCCTTGAGGTCGTTGCGAAGATTCGTCTGCAGCAGCCCTTCCACTGACGGGCGCACCCGGTCGACGATCGACATCAGGTTGCGCGACGTTCCACTCTCCGGGTTGCGGAGATAGTCCAGCGTCGCGGCGATCGCGCCGCACTGGGTGTGGCCGAGCACGACGACGAGTCGGGTCTTGAACGCTTCCGCGGCGAATTCGACGCTGCCGACCAGTGAGGCGGCGACGATGTTGCCGGCGACGCGAATCACGAACAGGTCGCCGAGCCCCTGGTCGAAGATGATCTCGGCGGGGACGCGCGCATCGGAGCAACCGAAGATGATCGCGTGCGGCTCCTGGACCATCTGCAGCTCGGGACGGCGAGTGTGCAGAAAGACGTCGGAGCCTTTCACGCTCGCGGTGAACCGGCGATTGCCATCGCGCAGGCGCTGCAGCGCTTCATGGGCTGGGATCATCGATGGTGGATCCTCCATTAGAAGAGTCTTTTGTGACCGCGGCAACCGCCCAACCGTCGAAAGAACATGAAGTTGCCATTCCGTGCCGGGGTCCGGTCGCACACCCCGTCCGCCCGATGAATCTACTCGACCGCGTCCAGCCGCTGCGGCGAAAGTTGCCGCTTCTGATGACGTCGCTGCTGTTCGTGGTGATCGCGGTGATGTCCGTCTCGTCGTACCTCCTGCTCGAGCGTGCACTGATCGCCGCGACGGCGGATCGCGTCGGTTCCGCGACGCAGCGGCTCACCACTCTCCTCGAGGAGTCGGCCAACCGGCTGCGTCGGGAAGAACAGCAGCTTGCGCGACTCCCGGCCCTTGCGCGTTTCGCCGCTTCGCGCCAGCCAGGCGATGCCGCCGCGGCGCGGGCGGAGCTGGAAGGTCAGCTGCGCGCGCCG
Organism: Gemmatimonadaceae bacterium; assembly: GCA_025936015.1. Classification (GTDB taxonomy): domain Bacteria; phylum Gemmatimonadota; class Gemmatimonadetes; order Gemmatimonadales; family Gemmatimonadaceae; genus JABFXC01. Next base: position 2,153 of record JAICUE010000356.1, on the reverse strand, counting down.
CAGGCGCCGGCGTCGATCAGCGTGATGGACGCGCATGGCGCGCTCCTTCTCAGCGTCGGACGGACGCACCCCGCGCCAGTGCTTCCGAAGCCGACGCTCACTACCGCGGCCGAAACTATCAACCGCGGCTGGCGTGGTCCCTTCATCGCCGACGGTGACTCGGTCTACTACTCGGCCGCCGCCCGGATCCTGTCGACGGGTGGGGAAACGACTGGCTTCGTCACGTCGTACCGCGCGCTCACGCCGAGCCAGTCGCGGGCGATCAATGGACTGATCGGATCCGGCGCGACGCTCGCGCTGGGCAACGCCGACGGCTCGTTCTGGACCGACATGCGGCGGCAGGTCGACGGTCCGCCGGCATCGTTAGGCACGAGCACGCGGGCGGGGACCGGCGCCCCCTATACCACGAAGGCTGGCGCGCGGATGCTCGGGGCGGTCCTTCCGATGCAGGCAGCGCCGTGGAAGGTCGCGGTCGCGATCCCCGTGAGCGTCGTGCTGGCGGCGGCCCGGCCGTTCGTCGCCCGGACGACGGTGATCTGCCTGCTCGTCCTCCTCGCCGGAGCGTTAGGCGCGTGGATGCTCAGTCGCTACGTGACCGCGCCGCTCGCTGAAGTGAGCCGGGCCGCTGAAGACTTCGCTGCCGGCGACTACGGGCGCCGCGCGGTTGCGGCCGCCGGGCGACGCGACGAGATCGCGAGCATGGCGGAATCGTTCAACCGGATGGCCGAGCAGGTCGAGTCGTCGTCGTGCACCCTCGAGGAACAGGCGGCGGAGCTGGAAGCGACCAACGAGGAGCTTCGCGAGAGCGAGCTGCGCTACCGTGGCCTCGTCGAGCATTCGCCGGACGCGATCCTCGTCCACCGCGGCGCGAAGCTGGAGTTCGTCAACGACGCCGCGGCAAAGCTGCTCGGCGCTGCCAATCCGGGCGAGCTGATCGGGCGCTCGATGCTCGACTTCGTTCACCCCGACGATCGGCCGGTGGTCGCCGCCCGGATCAGGCGCAACGAAGTGCTGCGCCAATCGACGTCGCCGCTCGAGGTGCGGCTGCTCACGACAGCGGGAACGACGATCGCCGCCGAGAAGCTCGGGATGCCGTTCACGCATGACGGGCATCCCGCCGTGCTGACGATCATTCGCGACGTCGGCGAGCGGAAGCGGCTCGAGGATCACGTCCGTCAGGCACAGCGGATGGAGGCGGTCGGCCAGCTCGCCGGCGGAATCGCGCACGACTTCAACAACCTGCTGACGGTCATCACCAGCTACAGCGCGATGCTCCTCGCCGAAGAGGAGACGACGCCGGCGGTGCGCGCCGACCTCGAGGAGATCAAGGGCGCGGCCGATCGCGCGGCGTCGCTGACGCGGCAGCTGCTCGCGTTCAGCCGCCGCCAGCTGCTGCAGCCGCGCGTGCTCGACGTCAACGAGCTCGCGCTCAACCTCGAGAAGATGCTGCGCCGCCTGCTGCGCGAGGACATCGACCTCGTGACGACGCTCGACCCCGCGTTAGGCCTCGTCCACGCCGATCCGGGTCAGCTCGAGCAGGTGATCGTCAACCTCGCGGTGAACGCGCGCGACGCGATGCCTGACGGTGGCCGCCTGATCATCTCGACCGCCAACGTCGCGCTCGACGAGGGTTTCGGACCGCTGCCGGCGAGCGGCCCCGGAGACTACGTGATGCTGTCGGTGAGCGACACGGGTCATGGCATGACCGAATCGGTGAAGGTGCACATCTTCGAACCGTTCTTCACGACGAAGGACACCGGCAAGGGAACGGGGCTCGGTCTGTCGACGGTGTACGGGATCGTCCAGCAATCGGGCGGCTCGATCTGGGTGTACTCCGAGCCCGGGCAGGGGACGACGTTCAAGATCTACCTGCCCGTCGCGAACATGGTTCGCACGCGCCGCGACACGCCGCTTCCGCAATTCACGATGCACACCGGGTCGGAGACGATCCTGCTCGTCGAGGACGAAGAGCGCGTCCGCAAGGCGGCGCGACGCATCCTCGAGGGAAGCGGCTACACGGTGCTCGAGGCGGCGACCGGTGCCGAGGCGGTGCGCGTGTGCGAAACGCACCCGACGCCGATCGGGCTGGTGGTCACCGACATGGTGATGCCCGAGATGGGCGGCCGCGAGCTGTCGTCGTACGTCGGGCGACT